>CASFOM010000111.1 GCA_949296295.1 uncultured Alistipes sp.
GCTGCAACTTCAAAAATTGCAGCCGAATATCATTCTGCATTATGCAAAGAAGCCGACCTCAAAAATTCTCTTTTGGGTCGGCCTCATCATAAAAAAACTTACCCAAACAGGCATTTGCCTAATTCCGGGTAAGTTTTTTATTGTGTAATAGAAGCTTTTATAAATGATTTTTTAACTACATACTTGATTCCTTGCCTGTCATTCGGAAATTCAATGTTCCTCCGGAAAGCAATTCATCAAATGTGATATAAGTTCTGTCTAATTTCTCTCCATTTAATCTTATTTCATCTACAAAAATATTTTCACTGCTAAGATTCTCTGCCGTAATTATAAAATCTTTCCCTGAAGGAAGATGAATAACAGTTTTATCAAATAAAGGCGCACCCAATTCATATTGTCCAGAAACAGGATCCATAGGATAAAGCCCCATAGAACTAAAGACATACCAGGCACTCATCTGACCTGTATCCTCATTTCCACAAATTCCGTTCGGAGTATTATCATATAGCTCCGTTAATACTTTATGAACATAATACTGTGTCTTCGCCGGTTCTCCTACTTTGTTATACATATATATAGTATGATGTCCCGGTTCGTTTCCATGAGCATATTGCCCAATTAATCCTGTAATATCTCCCGAAGCCGATTCTCCCTCCAAAGCAGCGCCTGTGGTAAATAAAGAATCCAACATTTTCGCCAATACCGGCTTTCCTCCCATAAGATCTGCCAATCCTTCTACATCATGAGGAACAAAGAAAGTCCATTGCCAGGCATTCCCTTCACAATAATCATCATTGCGATGAGAAGAACGTAATGGATAAAACGGAGTACGCCATTGACCATTTTTCATCTTTCCTCGGGCTAAAAGAGTACTGGAATCTATAACATTCTGGTAATTAAACGACCTGTTTCGGAACAATTCATAATTTTCCTGATCTCCCACCATACGGGCAAATTGAGCAATAGCGTAATCATCATAAGCATATTCAAGTGTTCTGGCAACGGCTTCCATTTCCATATCGCAAGGAACATAACCATATTTCTTATAATTGCGTAATCCTACAAAATAACCCATGGAAGTTCCACAAGAGTCCTTCATCGCCGATTCCACCATAGCACGCAACGCCAATTCCTTATCAAAATCTTGAATTCCATTTAAATAAGCATTGGTAATCAATGGCATAGAATGTAATCCTATCATTTGATAAGTTTCTGCACCTGCCAATGTCCATATAGGTAATTGACCGGCATATTTATAATGTTCAATAGCTGTTTTTACATAATCCTGAATAATATCTGGACACAATACCGCCTCCAAAGGACAAGCCGCTCTAAAAGTATCCCATAAACCCACAACAGCTCCATAGTAATTAAATCCATTCGTTTGATGCACTTTGTCATCCGGACCTCTGAAACGAAAATCTACATCAGAATAAAGCATAGGATACAACATCGTATTATAAAGAGACGTATAAAACAATTCCCTTTTTAAAGTATCTTTACTCTCTATATCAATTAAACTCAATATTTCATTCCAACTATCAAACGCTTCTGCTTTCACAGTTTCAAAAGAACGGTTCTTTACTTCGGTCAGATAATTTTGTTCCGCACCTTCCATATCCACTGCTGAAATACCTGTTTTTATTTCCAAAGTCTCTCCTTTCTTAAAGGAAATAATCGCTTTCAGATTCAATCCCTCAGCTTGGGTAACTCCTGGTTGTTTGATATTGTCCGAATAAAGAGTAAAAGATTCAATAGGAGAGGAAAATACAGTATAAAAATAAACGTGTTGATGTGGAGCAAATCCGTTAGTTAGACGACATCCTCTAATAGTCTGATTATCCACCATCTCCAGAAAGGAATAATATACTGTATCTACATCGTGTTCACTTTGAATGGTACAAGCAGAATGAGAACCATATTCCAAATCGATAATTAATGGCATAGCTCCATTTTCAGTATATCGATAACGTTGTAATCCACAACGTTTAGATGCTGTTAATTCTACATGTAGTTGATCATCATACAGATTTACACCATAATATCCTGGAAGGCTCCATTCTTTATCATGAGAGAATGGTGACTTCCAATATTCAGAACGTAATTCCGTAATACTATCTGTATTGGTCTGCTGAGGTAACGGCATAAATAAAATATCTAAAAAATCACCGCACCCGGCTCCGCTTTTATGAACATGACTAAAGCCTTGTATTTCATTATGGTCATAATGATACCCTGAACTGTAAGAACGAGTGTCAGCCCCCAATTGCACCATTCCAAAAGGGACTGCAGCTAATGGGCTAATACAGCCATTTCCTGCCGTTCCTATAAATTTATTAACATATGTAATACGTTCCGGTGTCTTTTGAACCGAACAACTACCCCAAAAAAGAAATATCGCCATTGACGATATAAAACAAAACGAACGAAACATCTTTTATTTATAGTTAGAAATTAGTTTATACAATAAGCGATAGTCACCATGGCAAACCGATGTACTATTTCCCAAATTCAAATTTACTCATTTATCTGAATAAACTTATCATCCATACCTTCATTCTACGCCTTCGATATTATTATTAATTCTGATATATTGCAAAGGAGGTGTGTCAAATTTATAATTTGACACACCTCCATAAATATCTTTATTCCTATTTTATTTCGTACTGTCTCCTTCTGTTGGAGTTGTAATCCCTGTCGGTAAATTTTCGTTATTGAAAATCTGTGTATTTTCAACTTCTTGTACCATACTTTCTTCCAACAATGACTTGCTTTGTTGAATGTTTTTGCTAGGCATAACCATCGTTGCAATCAAACTCAATACTACGATAGAAATAGAAACTCCCCAAGTAAACTTTTCTAAAAAATCCGTAGTCTGGCGCACCCCCATAACTTGATTTGAAGCACCAAAATTTGCTGCCATACCGCTTTTGGGATGTTGAGCCAATACAGCAAGAATCAACAAAATACTAGCAATAATAATGAGTACAATGACAAAAATATACATGTCTTTTTAATTTAACGTTATTTGGCTATTATAAGTGTTGCATAACTACTTTGTTCGCAACTCTGTAATTCGATTTGCAAAGTAAATACTTTTTTCTGGAAATTTCAAACTTAATTTTTCATAAATCTCTATGGCCTGAGCATATAACCCTTGTTTTTCATAAATTAATGCAAGGGTTTCACTGGCAACTTCTGCTTGCTGACCATTAGCTGCTGCAAGATCTTCTACTTCCGATTCTTCCCCTTGACGAAAAGGAGGCGGCGTAATCCGCTTGGGAGGTTGCGTTAAAAAACGATTAATAACCGCCATTGTATCAGGTTGTCCATGAGAAGGAGTTATTTGTATCGGATGATAGTTACAAGCAAATGAATGTAATGCCATTTCCCTTTGCAATATCTTTTTTTTAACATCTGTTTCAGGCAAAGTATGATACCCTGCTGATAACAATAATTTTCCTGACATAAACCACGGATAACGGACAAGCATATCTTCTAGTTCAGAAAGATATGAATTGGCCAACTCCGGATGCCTGAGCAAAAGAAAATAATCCTGAACATTCATAAATATTACCAATTAGATACCGCCTG
Source organism: uncultured Alistipes sp. (assembly GCA_949296295.1). GTDB lineage: Bacteria > Bacteroidota > Bacteroidia > Bacteroidales > Rikenellaceae > CASDZK01. The sequence goes on from CASFOM010000111.1 coordinate 3,595, forward strand.
ATTAAAAATATCTTCTACTAATTTTTCTATAATTTGAGGTAACAAGGTAGGTTCCGCTTCCTGCATCAACAAATTGGAATTATAATCTTCAAAAGCGGAGAACTGTTTGGAAAAATTATATTCCGGTTGTATCTTATTAACAAAGGTTACCTTTACGGTAATCGTCAATCTATTCATAGATGCATACTCATCCCCAGTTACAGCAATAGGAGTAGAAGTATAATTCGTAATATTGCCTTCAAAGCTAAAATCCCCATCCTCACGTACTAACTCAAGACGAGTTTGCCGTATGAATTTATCTTGTAAAGCTTCTGTTAATTGAGAACTCAATGAAGGAACAACCAAGGTAGCTATATTTTGAAACTGCTGAATACTTACAGTTTTTACTTCTGGAGCAATCGAAGCTCCACTAAAAGAATACTTAACAGAACAACCTGTCCACAACAGTGTTGGCAACAAAAAGAATATGATACAAGAAAATATCTTTATTTTATTATTCATCGATTCCCAATTCTTTTATTTTACGATATAAAGTACGCTCTGAAATAAAAAGTTCCCGAGCAGCATCTTTCCGCTTTCCTCCATGTTTCCGTAAAGCTTTGATAATAGCTTCCCGTTGAACGCTCTCTTTTGTTGGAGCTTCTGACGTTTCTGAATCTTCCACTATTTCTGCCGTATCAAAAATATCTTTTTCATAATGACCATGTGGAGTAGGAAGGGTTGGATAGGTCGAAGAAACCGGAACCAAAGCCCCGGAAGAAATCATTTCTGTACTATTTCCCGTAGTTGGGATATTTGTTTTCCCCCCTAAAGCCGCTACCATATTTTTCAACTCTATAATATCATGCCGTAAGTCAAACAGAATTTTATAAAGTATCTCTCTTTCTGTATTAAAATTACCGCTCTGTTCATGATGTTGTTCCGACACCAATAAAGTAGATGGAGCTGATTCCGGCTGGATATATTTGGCAAGTATCGTCTCATCTATTTCTCTGCTCTCTTCTATGACAGATATTTGTTCGGCTACATTTTTTAATTGCCGAATATTTCCCGGCCACCGATAATTTTCCAACATCTGCCGCGCTTGAGGAGTGAGAGAAACCGGAGGCATTCGATATTGTGTCGCTATATCTGAAACAAACTTACGAAATAACAAAAAGATATCTTCTTTTCGTTCATGCAATGCAGGTACTTGAATAGGAACTGTATTCAGTCGATAATACAAATCTTCACGAAAACGTCCTTGTTCAATAGCTTTAGATAGATTGATATTGGTAGCCGCAACTACTCGAACATTGGTTTTTTGAACTTTGGACGAGCCTACCCGAATAAACTCTCCTGTTTGTAATACTCTTAATAAACGGACTTGTGTAGTCTGAGGAAGTTCTGCTACTTCATCCAAAAAGATAGTTCCCCCATCCGCCATTTCAAAATACCCTTTTCGACTCTCCGTAGCTCCCGTAAAAGAACCTTTTTCATGACCGAACAATTCAGAATCTATGGTTCCTTCCGGAATGGCTCCGCAGTTTACTGCAATATAATTAGCATGTTTTCTCGAAGAATAACTATGTATAATTTGTGGAAAAAACTCTTTACCTACACCACTCTCTCCGGTAACAAGTACGGACAAATCGGTAGCTGCCACACGCAAAGCAACCTCTATACTTCGATTTAGTAACGCACTGTTTCCTATAATGCCAAAACGTTGTTTTACTGATTGCAAATCCATGATTGGGATAAATATAAGTAGTATGACAAAGATATATAAACTGTCCCGATTATCATAATTTCATCGGTTCTTCAAATCATTTAAAGGATACTGATTTTAATCACTTTTTGGGTTTGTTCCGTAATCTTATATCGATTATCTATGCGTAATCCGGTAAGCCATATAATATCGTTCCCACTCAAAACAACTTGTTGGCGTTCTTTTTGAGGAAGTGCCATTTTACTATCTGTTAAATAATCACTTATCTTTTTGGATTTCTCCATTCCTAACGGATAAAAACGGTCTCCCGGTTTCCATAACCGTATCTTCAACGGGAAGATTAATTTTTCTGCATCAAAACAAGCTGTTGTCGCATGATAATCTGAAAAAGTCGGAATAACATCAGTCTGAATACAAAAATAATTTACATCACGGAAAGTAACCTGCTCCCCTAACCTTAAGGTTTCCGCTTCTGACAATTCCGAACGAGAAGGAATTGCCGTAATAAGCAAATTTCCCCGATCCAACACAATACGACGAGAAGAACTAAAAAACTGAGCTCCATTATGTCCGGAAACATACGCTGACATTATTTCTTCCGTTGTAGAATAATCAAATCCATATCTTCGTATTATTTCATACAACAGATAGGAAGCAGGAGTGTAATCAAAAACAACCCTCAACGGGAATATTTCTGTTTCGTGTTCTTGTCGTACATATTTTTTCCACAATTCGCCTGATAATGATTGAACCAATTCAAAGGTCTGTCCCATACGCAAAATATTTTCCTGCATGGTTGTATCAAATCGAGGAGATATTGCTCTGAATAAAGGAACGATTTTATGACGAATCTTATTGCGTAAATATTTCGTTTGAGCATTTGTGGAATCTTCCCTGTGTGTCAATCCATGTTCCGCCGCATATTTTTCAATCTCCCTTCGAGAAGCAAACAGCAGTGGACGGACAATTCGTCCATTGTTCACAGGAATACCTGCCAATCCCTTCAGGCCCGTACCTCGAAGCAAATTGATGAAGAATGTTTCTATGGTATCATCGTTATTATGAGCTATGGCTATTTTTGAATAACCATAAATTTCTGTTAATTGTTCAAACCACTCATATCGTAATTTTCTGGCAGCCATCTGAATGGATAAATTCTGTTCCTCTGCATATCGCATAGTATCAAATCGAATTGAATAAAAAGGAAGAGACCATTCCTTGGCTATTTGAGCTACAAAATTTTCATCCCCATCAGATTCATTCCCTCGCAAACAAAAATTACAATGAGCTACGGTAGGATGAAAACCGCATTCTTTTAATAAATGCAACAATACGATAGAATCAATCCCCCCGCTTACACCCACCAAAATCGTATCTTCCCGAGCAAATAATCGATTTTGTTCAATATAATTGCAAAAACGCGATTTCATATCAGACAATATTAATTTCAGGCTCCAACATTACTCCAAATTTCTCTGCCACATCTTCTGTTATTCTCCGAGACAAAGAAAGGACATCCTTTCCTTGAGCATTTCCGTAATTAACCAAAACCAAAGCTTGTTTGTCATGGACCCCAACATCTCCATCACGATAACCTTTCCACCCTGCTTGATCAATAAGCCAGGCAGCAGAAAGCTTCACTCCATTTTCGACCGGATATGCAGGCATTTCGGGATATTGATTAATCAATGAAGTTACCTGTTCCTGAGAAACAACCGGATTTTTAAAAAAACTACCCCCATTCCCTATTTCATTCGGATCGGGAAGTTTCCTTTGTCGGATATCAATAATGGCTTTTCGAATGTTATATAACGAAGGAGCCCCAAGAGTTTTTACGGCTTCCTCTATTTGTTGATATTTCAAATTCGGACTCGGTATCTCGGTAAGCAAATAAGTTACGGAAGTCACAATAGCTTTTCCTTTTAAAGCATGTTTGAATATTGAATCACGATAACCAAAAGCACAATTTTCTCCTTTTATTGTTTCAAAACGATTTTTCTCAAGATGATAAAATTCAACTGAATCAATAATATCCTTTGCCTCACATGAATAAGCTCCAATATTTTGTACAGGAGAAGCTCCTACTGTGCCTGGAATAAAAGAAAGATTTTCTGCTCCCCAAAGACCGGAATCAATACAAAATTGAACAAAATCATCCCATACAGTCCCCGCAGAAGCTCTTACCCATACATACTCCCCTTTCTTATCTACAATTTGTATGTCTTTCTCCTCTGGATGCAGAATCAACCCCTTAAAAGGACGCACAAACAAGGTATTACTTCCCCCTCCTAAAACATACAAAGGTTCCTCTTTTTTTAAAGTATGTAACAGTTCTGTCAACTCCGTTTTAGAAGCAAAGGTGGCAAATCGATGAGCCTGACAATCAATATGAAAAGTATTTAATGCTTTTAACGAATGGTTGGTGAGTATATTCATGGTAATTACTTTTTTCTACTATGCAAACCACATTCCTTATTCATGGGAGCCTCCCACCACCATCGCCCGGCGCGGATATCCTCTCCCGGTTTCACTGCTCTCGTACAAGGTTGACATCCTATACTGGGATATCCGCAATCATATAATTTATTGTATGGCACTTGATGGCTCTTTACATAATCCCACACTTCGTTTTCATGCCAAAGATATAATGGATTTAATTTTATCAATCCATTAACATCATCCCACTCTACCAAATGAGTACCGTAACGAGTAATGGACTGTTCTTGCCGAAGACCGCAAATCCAAACTTCTATCCCCTGAAAAGCTCGTTTCAAAGGTTCTAATTTACGTACTCGACAACATTGTTTTCGTAATTCTACACTATCATAAAACAAATTTATCCCATTTTCAGCAACCATACGTTCTACATCTTGATAATCAGGAAAATAAACTTGTATATGAATTCCATACGCTTGATTGGTCTGAGAAATTAACTCATATGTTTCCGGAAACAACCTGCCTGTATCCAACGTAAAGATCTTGGTTGATTTATCTATTTGACAAATCATATCTGTAATCACCTGATCTTCAATACTAAGACTCGAAGAAAGAGCTATCTTTCCTCTATATTTATCCAGGAAAAAACCGATAACTTCTTCTGCCGAAGCTGTTTTAAAACGGCTATTCCATTGTGCAATTTGTTCTGTCATTATTTTTCTGTTTTTAGCTTTTACAAAAATAGGAAACACTCTTTGAAATTCCTATTGGTATCAAGTCCTTACTAAGAATTGTGAGACTTTTTATTGAGAAAATGGGCTGAAGTACCTGCCTCATTGAAGGCAATACGACAACCTGCCTGTTCTATTCGTTGATATAGACCCAAGTTTGAATTTCCTGCTTCTGAAAGAGGTTTGTTTTCATACAACTGATAACTTTCTCGGGAATGAACAGGTGTAATATTCGGCATAATGACATTAGCTCCTGCCTTCAACCCTTTCTCCCTCCCTTCTTTATCAATCGCTTGTAAAGCGGTGGTAGCTGCAATATTAATGGAAGGCATCATCAGACGTAACAAGGCAATCATATTCAGAGACAAAGAAAAACGTTCCGACAATGAAGGTATGAGCGAACGATATTCATATAAAGGGGTTTCACGATGTTCCAAATAAGGTCCCATACCACACATATCGATATCCAACCGTTGCATAAACAACAAGTCTTCTGCCAATATTTCCGTTGTTTGAAACGGCAACCCAATCATAACACCCGTCCCAACTTGATATCCAATTCTTTTTAAATTCTGTAAAGCACTTATTCTACAACTATATTGATGAAGTCTGTCTTGAGGGTGGATTTGCTTATACAAAGAGGGAACAGAACTTTCTATTCTCAACAAATAACGAGAAGCTCCGGCATCAAACCATCTTTGATAAGTATCCTCAGATTGTTCTCCTAAGGAAAGTGTTATTTGAAGATTATTTCCATAATTTTTACGAATATGATCGATTAACGATGTAATTCGACGAATAAAAGAAGCCGACGTATTTTCTCCTGACTGGATAACAACGCTACCATAGCCATTATCAAAAGCATATTGCACTGCTGAAAATACCTCTTGATCAGAAAGGTCATATCTTGTAATATTTTTATTGCCTTTTCTTATTCCACAATACAAACAATCTTTACAACAATAATTTGACAATTCTATCAACCCTCGCAAATAACAAGAATTGCCAACAGTTTTATCTCGTGTTATTCGGGCTCGTTCCAACAATGATTGTTGCTCCGCGCCTCTCAATTGAAGTAAATATTTCAATTCTTCTTTATCGAATATTCCAATCATTATTCTTTGGTATGGTTGAATCGATTAAGTTACGGGTATGCATTACAAAATGATGCAATATATCCTTATCCCTTAAACTATTAATAACACCTCTGTCACATTCCGGGACTACGGTATAAATACGTTTCCCGTTTTGAACAGACCGACATACAATATGATTGATATATTGTAACCGATAAGAGGTTTTATGCGGATAACGTATCAACAGTAATGCAGCAGATATTCCTCCGTTGGTATAAGGTTGGGTTTGATTGGATATATAATTTCCTAAAGAATATATCCGAACACCTACCGTATCTGTATCTTGTAGAATATATTGCATGGTTTGTACGACGTGAGGATGAGAACCTACTATAATATCAACCCCTTGCTTTTCTATCCAATCACCCCATTCTTTCTGTTGTTTGTTGGGAGTATGCCTATACTCTTCTCCCCAATGTAAAAAAGCAATGATATGTTCTACCCCTTTAGCTTTTGCTTGGGCAATATCTTGTTGTATCTCTACTGTATCCAATAAAGGGACAACACATCCTTTGGGAATAGGTAAACCATTGGTTCCATATGTATAATTCAACAAGGCTATGCGAAATCCGTTCTTATCCAAGATCAATGGCTGACGAGAAACCGAATCAACAAAGGTCCCGGTGTGTAATATTCCAATAGAATCCATATAATGTATCGTCTGCCGAATTCCTCTGATACCTTGATCGCAAGTATGATTATTAGCGGTAACCAACACATCCATTCCTGAGTGCTTAAGGTCCCGAACTAATTGCCATGGTGCAGTAAAACGAGGATATCCGGTAAAATCACGATTACTAAGTGTTGTTTCCAAATTACCGATTACCCAATCAGCCTGTTGCCAATGTTTCTGAACATATCGAAAACAAGGCATATAATCATAGTCCTGCTTTTCTAAATCATAAGCTGATTTAATTTGAGGCAAGTGTTGCATAATATCTCCTGTAAAAAGCAATAAGAGAGAATCAGGCAATACAACAACAGTACTATCTGTTGCAGGTAGCTGGTTATTTGAATCATCTATTCTATCTTTGCAAGAGAATAATAGCAAAAGTAAGAAAAAGAAAACACGCATATATTGAGGGTATTTTTGTTGCAAGATAATTTAAATTATGTTGATTGAAAAATGTCATCTTCACAAGTTCCTTATATTGATATTCATACTCATCATTCTTTAAATCGAAAAGGAGTATTGGCTTTATATTCCTGCCGATGGGGAACAGAACCGTTACCTTTATCGGAACAACCCTACTGGTGCGGAATACATCCCTGGGATGTAGACTCGGTATCAAAGGATTTTCTTGAAAAATTAATGACAACACCTACCTCAGGAATTGGAGAAATAGGATTGGATTTCCTTCCGGGACGACCTGACAGATTCTTGCAAACAGTATGGTTTGAGCGTCAATTGGAGATTGCAGCAAAACGGTCGTTACCTGTTATGCTACATATAGTTCGGGCTCATTCAGAAACAATAAAATTGTTGAACCAATACAGGGACAAAATCCCTACAATTATCGTACATGGATTCAAAGGTCATTTTGATCTGGCAAAAGAATATATAAGAAGAGGGATCATGTTATCATTTGGCATATCCACATTTCAATCTCCCAAAACAATGGATACATTCTGTCGAATACCCATGACCTCTCTTTTTTTAGAAAGTGATGACAAAGAAACAGATATTCCCTATCTCTATAATGAATTTGCTCATTTAAGAGGAATAATGACAGAAGATTTTAAAAAACAGTTATTTGAAAATTACGTTAAAGTATTTGAAACATGAATACGGAATGGTTGGAACGTACGGAATTATTATTGTCCCCGGAATTAATGAAAAAATTAGCATCTGCACATGTATTAGTTGCCGGAGCAGGAGGAGTAGGTGCTTATGCCGCAGAAATGATTGTACGGGCAGGTATAGGGAAAATGACAATCGTAGATGCAGATACAGTAAGCCTTTCCAATTGCAACAGACAATTAATTGCATTACGTTCTACAATAGGTAAAGACAAAGTAAACGTATTGGCTGAGCGATTAATGGACATTCATCCTGAATTACAACTAAAAACTCATAAAATCTATTTACAAGATGAGTTAATCCCCGATTTATTAGACAACAATCCGTTTGATTTTGTAGTGGATGCCATTGATACATTAACTCCCAAAGTAAATCTCATCGCAGAAACAATGAAACGGCAAATACCATTAGTCAGTTCCATGGGAGCAGGATCAAAACTCGATCCTACACGAGTAGAAATTACAGATATAGGGAAAACGCATCATTGTCCGTTAGCACATATGCTTCGGAAAAGATTACATAAAATAGGTATCCGTTCCGGATTTCAAGTAGTCTTTTCCGCAGAGCCAATTCGAGAAGGGTCCATGATATTATGTAACGAACAGAACAAAAAATCAAATGTAGGGACCATCTCCTATATGCCTGCAGTCTTTGGATGTGCATGTGCTTCCGTAGCAATAAGAACCTTAATCGGAGAATATTAAGAAACAAATCATTTCGATCATTATTATTTCTAAGATACATTCCTACAAATAATCAAAACATATACAGACCATATATTAAAACGAATCCCGAAAGTTTCTATCCAACTTTCGGGATTCGTTTCTTAAATTTTACTTAAATAGACTTTTTATCGTTTCAACAGAACAACTTTGTTGTGGATTAAATGAATTTCCATTCATGTATCTAAGTAAACTATTGGTCAATTGTCTGGCTTCAGGACGATTCTCGACATCTGTAGTCAGGTCCGCACTACAAAGTAATAATTTCCCTTTTCCTACTTTCACTTCAACAATCAGTCCTAACGGGCGAGCTGTAAACCAATCATCTATAAGTCGTACAACGGGTTCTATATCATTTCCCAATTTTTTTAACGGGATAGCATTACAATAAGACATGGCATCCTGCCACTGATAATTACTATGAAATTCCGTAGGGAATAAGGATAAGGCAGGATGATTCGGGTCACAAAGAATTCCTAAGGTATGTGGAGCCTGTCCCTGTGTCCATAATGTATTCCAAAAGATAGAAGAAAAACCTACTACCACCGAATCTTTCCCTTCGTTTTTCATACTGCCAAACCGAGGTGTCAACAAAACTTTACCTCCTTCACACAACCAACGTTCAGCAGCCTCATCCAAGGTCGTCATTATACGGACTGTTCCTAAAGATTCCTGTTTTTTAGGATATACCCAAATATCCCAATCATTGACATATTTCCCTACAGAAATTTCAAGATTATATTGTACTGGGATATCCGTTTCCATAACCCGAGATATTTTTCCTACTTCCGTTAAAGTTCCTGTCGGGATACAATCAGAATAGAAATGACCTTCATCTATCGTTTTTCCTTGAACATCTTTCAATCGCCAACAAGTTTCGGCCTGACGCATATCTTCTGCAGAATATTGAGCAATTTCAACAGTAGCATTCAATGTATCTCCATCGTTAAGAATAAACCGGTTTGTTCTGAGAAGGGGTACTACGGAATTACAAAACCGACTGTATTCTTCCGGTGTAACATATCCTTTACTTTCCCAAAACGGATTTAAGACACCGACAAGTGCTGTTCCTTGCCCTGGGAAATCATGTAAATCAAGCAATTGAAATCCTCCAAATCCTCGAGTACGGAGAGCAGCTTCAATATCGGCCTTATAACATAAGGTTTGTAATTTCCCCGATGCCATCAAAAATTGTTCTGCTAAGGGAAGAAGGCCATTCTCCCTTAAACGATCTTCGAAAATATCAAAATTTTTAGCTTTTAAAGCTCCTGTATATTGACTACGTTCTTTCAAATCGGGATAAACACACCACTGACCTATCTCGTGACTGACGGTAGGTTGAGTCTTGGATATACGTTCAGTCCAATCGTAGCTGCTTCCAGGATCTGAACTGTTAATAATACTATGGATACCTTCTCCCCATGCTTGTATGCGAGGATGGGGGACACATAACCAGTCACTTTCCGGTATGGCAGGCCAACCTGCTGCTGCCGAATAAAGAAAACGATTGTCTCTGTTTTGCCATGTACGAACAAAATCGGTCAAATAAGAGACATAATTTTTTCCTCCCGGCTCATTTCCATATAAGAAAAGACAAAATGACGGATGATTCCCATATTCCTTAACAATCCGTTGGCTTTCCTCATGAATAAACTGATCTATGGGAGTTCCATCTCCAATATTTTGAGTCCAGCCTCCACATTCCACATGTAAATAAATTCCTAACCGATCAGCTGCATTAAAAGCTGCTTCCGGAGGACACCATGAATGAAATCGTATATGATTTAACCCATGTGACTGACAAATTTTCATGATTCGTTCCCACTCCTGTTCATCCGTAGGAGGATAGCCTGTTTTGGGGAAGATACAACACTCTAATGTTCCTCGAAGAAAAACAGGACGTCCATTAACTGTTATTTGTGTCCCTTGTTTTCCTAATTGCCTCATACCGAATACTTCTGTCACACAATCTGTTCCAAGACGATTATTGGAAACCACCTTCAAAGTGTATAAATTAGGATGAAACTCATCCCACAAAGCAGGTTGTTCCCCCATAGGGTATTCCATTTCCAACGTTTGTATTCCAGTATCTAAACTATAATTGATTGTTTTCTCTGTTAATCGTTTTTCTCCTCCTTCCGCCAATAAAGTTAAGGTTCCTGTTATTTTCTTTTGAGCCCGGTTATTTATTTCTATTTCAGCCATAATTTTTTTCCCGGGTACATCTGGAATGATTTTTACATTCGTAATATGTAAAAGAGGACGAGCTTCCAACCCAATTTTACCAACCATTCCATTCCAATTGCTTTGGGTATTGTCCGAAACACTATGAGCATCAGGTCCTGGCACAATATCTCGAATTTTATTGTCTATACAAAGACACAATTCATGAGGTCCTGGCTCCAAAAAAGGCAAATCGTAACGATGAGGGGTACTAAGCGAATTTCGAGTCCCCACAAGTTGCCCATCTATCCATACGGAAGTTACCCAATGACAACGCTCCAATATTAATGAAATTTGTTTCTTTTTCCATCCTTTGGGTATTTCAAATGTTTTTCGATACCAGGCTAAACCACTGTAATATTTATCAGGAGATAACCAAAATACTACTTTCGTATTTTCCGGAACACGATATTGGGCATACGATTCATCATTATACCATGCCCGATTATGCATAGATCCAACCCAAGGAGTTTCTGCTGTAACCAAATCTCCAATTCCATTTGTATTTAGAGAACCCGGTATTTGAGCTGTCTGGGAATTGGGAAATTGAGAAGTTGTTACCCAATTTTGAGCCATTCCTTCTTCCTTGCGATCTAAGGCAACTTCCCAGGTTCCACTTAAATCCAAAAAATCAGGTTGAGCAATAACATATCCGCTCCATAATAACAGATATGCCAAACATACGGTGATTTTCTTCATTTGTTCCATGTAATTGGTTAATAATTTTGGGAAATATCTTCCAGGGGAAAATTTTTCCCCGGAAGATAATATATTAAAAGCGTATTACAATAATTCTTCAATCATATTCAGGTGGGTTACCACTCCCTGATTATTGATATCTGCTTCATAAGCTCGTTGCAGATATTTCTTGGCATTTTCCTTGTCTTTCAATCCTAAATATCCTAATCCCATTACATAATTACAGTGGATAACATTTCGTTTGTTCAAATCATCATCCCAAATCGCCAAATCAGGAAGCGACACAGCAAAATAATCAATCCGGCATTGATCAAAAATATGTTTTTTCCCATAATCAATTAATTTATTGAATCGTCCTCTCGCCTGAGATTCTTGCCCTAAAGCCCGAAGAGCCAAGCCTTGATAAAATATCTTGTCTGGTTGTTGATCATTATAGAAAAAAGCTTGAGCCGGTTCTGATGAACCTATGGTAGCTCGATTAAAATAGTAATGAGCTTTTTCCGATTCATTCATGCCTTGATAAGCAATACCCAAATAATAATCTATATCATTCTCTTCCGCACATTCCAATTTTCCTTCTCCCAAATTATAAGGATATGTCTTAGATCGTTCCAACAAATCAACAGCCTGCTCATATTTTTGTTCCCGAAGAGCTTGTTTCGCTCGGGCAATATTACTAAACAGATATTGTCCGGTAATTTTCCCTTCTCCTCCTTCCCATGGATGGAAACGACCTTCCGATATCAAATGGGCAGCTGTTTCATAATCTCCCAACTGATTATATAAGGTAATACGTTCTATTTGCAAATCATCTCGAGAATCCGTTAAGGTTTGATATTTCTCTAATAAAGCCAATCGTTCTGCATGACTTCTTCCTAACTTTTTATACAGTTGGTCAAGTTCCATCAAAATACGGGCATCGTCTTCCGTCAGGTAAAAAGCCTTCTCTAATAAAGCTACAGCTTGTTCCTTCTCTCCTTTTTTATTGTAATATGCCAATGAAAGGTTACGTAATACCGTTGGGAACGTATCGTCTAATTCAATCGATTTTTCCCAGTTCCGGATAGCATCTTCATAAATACGAGCAGCATAGAAAAAGTTACCCAAATAATAATATGCCTTTGCACCGGAAGGATTCATTGCAACAGCTGCCTGAAGAATATTAACTTCCTCTATTCTATTCGGGAAACAATAATCCGGAGAGCACTGTTCCGCTTTCAAATAATATTCCTTAGCTTCTTGTGTCCTGCCTGCCCTTTCATGAAAGTATCCCATCGAATAATAAACCATGGGATATACAGATACAGCATTTAAAAGATACAATTGCAACAAACCAATAGCTTCATCATATAAGCCTGCCGCAGCAAAATCCAAAGCATATTCAATATATTCGTGTACACGTCCTTTTAAAAAGTCCGTTATTTCTTTAGTTATGGTTTCATCTTTTGTAAGTAAATATTTTTCATAAAGACAGCCAATATTAAATCGATCAATCTGTAATGACTCATCAATCAATGCAACTGCAGTTTCCTCCTGTCCTAATTTTCTCAAGACAGATGCCTTTAGTTGTCTCCCTTTATGATTATGCCAATTACGAAGCAAAGAGCGTTCTACCTGTTCCAATGCACGATCATAACGTTGTTTCATACAATCAATTTGAGCCGCTCCAAAATAGGCTGCATCCTGCCATGCAGCATTCCATGTAGCCTTGAAATAAGACTCATAAGCTTCGTCATATTCCCCTTTCAATTGCAAACAACGACCTAAATGATACAGGGGTTCTCCATCGTATGGATTAGGATTCCTTTCAGTTAATGTCTCTATGGCCTTACGAAAATAAGGCTCTGCTTTCGCAAATTTCCCTTTACGCATATAAAGCAATCCCACTGCATTATTACAGCGAACATCTCCTGGTTCGCGTTCCAACGCCTCTTCATAATAATCCATGGGATTATAGGTCGCATGACGATATTGTTCCAAATGCAATCCTGTTAAAAACAACTGTTCTATACTCGAAATTTCCTTCGGATCTTTTGCCGCTTTAGCCGGTTCAGGAACAGGTTTTAATTCCGGAGCTTCTGCCTGATATTCTACCATCTTACGCCCATCTGCCGCCAATATACTGCAAATCAATTCTTCTGGTTTCACCCCTTCTGTGAAAACTTCTTTTACAAATGGATTCCGAGGAGATATATCAATAGTCTCATCCAAATAAACCTTCCCTTGAACCGAACGCAATACCACCTTAACTTGCTTATATTCTCCTGTGGTATATAATAAAACCTTGGTATGTTGATTCTGAACCTCTACATTTAAAATTGCTTCCTTAGTGGCATTTTTCACATATCCTACCTCTGCATAAGGCATAAAATATTGAGTCCACGACTTCTGTTCATAAGGTTGCAGCCAGCTGAAATCCGGTTGATTATCGGTATATACTCCGGTCATCAATTCAATATACGGACCATCTTCATCCGTTAGATTCCGATCCCAGGCACGGCCAAAATCACCACATCCCCAAGTCCATTGTTTTTTCCCTGGCGATACATTATGGTCCGCTACATGCAACAAACCACCCTTAACACCTTCATCATATCCTCCAACAAAATCATACTTGGATTTAATAGCCATATAAGAAGTAGGAACGGGAATATTCTTATACTTGGAAATATCTACTCCTGCAGAATAATCTTGTTTATAATAAATACCAGTAGCTATGGGAAAATTGGAAACATCTCGTTTCCCATGATCAAAAACAGCATGTACATCAGGTGGAAAAACAGAATGATAATCATCATTCACAAAAACAGCCGGATTAGCCCACCAAAGAAAAGTTTGAGGAAAAGCTGTCCGATTATATACCTTAGCATTAATCTCTATATAAGCTCTTCCTGGATATACACGAAATCCATGCATCCCTTTCGTTCGAAACATTCGTTCTACTTCACTACACCAAATCGTCTTACTTCCATCTTTATGTGATTCAATGGAATAACTGGTAGGAAGGAACGTACTGGGACGATGATGTTGTGGCCAGTTAAATTCAATCCCTCCTGATATCCAAGGACCGGTTAAACCAACCAAAGCCGGCTTGACCACTTGATTATAATAGATAAAATGACGTCCTTTTATCTTATCGTACGCCATTTGTATCCGGCCTCCAAGTTCCGGCAATACCATGACTTTAATATATTCATTTTCAACAAATAAAGCACGATAAGGTTTCTCTTTCTTTTCATCAAATATTTTTTCTACAACAGGATAAGGATAAACAGAGCCACTACTGCCTTGATAAACTCTTTTTTCTAAAAAGACAGGATTTTTTTCATCTTTTCCTATCTCATAAGTAGGTAACATGATTTCTTCTTCCCATGCTTCTACCCGAGAATCAAATACTCTTCCTTGAATCAAATATTTCGTTATTTTCTCCATTTTTATATGATATAAATTTAATTATTTACAAAATTCGAATTTAAAAGAGAAATAATAAATAGAAATTCTGTCGATAAAGATGGAATATTCCATGATTTAAAAGCCAAGTTATAATTTATAAGTATATTTTTGAAGGTTTACCACCAGAAATTTAAACAAATCCCATGTCATAAAATACTCATAAATCAATGATAAACAAACATATAAATATTACGACATAAATTCGTCAAATATGAAAGGTGAATGACAATTTGAATATCTTATTAATGAATACATATTTGAGAATTACAGGACCTTATAAAAATAAGACCTGGCAGGAACTACACATTCGAACTGGCAGATAAATTACTGAAATATGATTAACTCAAAAGAACATGATTTGGAACATACTGTTCTATTTCTCATGATTATCGATATTTAGCAACATCAGGTTTGTTTGCTATTCTTGCACTCCATTTAAGAACAAACAATAGAAATTGTTATTCGGAAAATTCAGAGAGTTTTTTTCACAATTAATAAATTATTCACACGTATTCATGCTTACATTTTGTTTTTTCGTCAGATAGTATTATTTTCCCAACATCAATAATAATTTATGTCAAGAATGAACCCGGTAAAATATATTGTAGAGAACGAACGTGATGCTCTTTGGGGACTTTCAATAAGTACTGTCGGACACGAAGTTTTCAAGACAGGCGATGAATATCCTGCCCAAGGGCATAAAAACGGATATGACTTTAATCCCGAAAAAGGTCGTATTTTACAAGAATATCAACTGTGTTACATATCAGAAGGAAGAGGTTTCTTTCAAAGCCGTTCGTGTCCTCGCTGTAAAATAGGTGGAGGGACCATGTTTTTATTATTTCCGGACGAATGGCACACCTACTCTCCGGACAAGAATGTAGGATGGAAACAATATTGGATTGGGTTCAAAGGCGTTAATATCGACTCAAGGGTAAAGAATGGATTTTTAAAACCCCAAATGCCTCTTTTTCACGTAGGGAGTAATGAAGACATTATTAAGTTATACCAACAAGCCATTCATATTGCCTTAAACGAACAAGCTTACTTTCAGATTATGCTGGCTGGTATCGTCAATCATTTGTTGGGTTTTATGTACTACATAGACAATAATAGACGGTTAAATAAAAATCAAGGGTTGGTTGATCGAATAAATCATGCCCGGGTATGGATGCAGGAAGCATTGGAAGAACCATTATCTATTCAGGAAATAGCTCAAAAATTAGGAATGAGTTATTCTTCTTTCCGGAAAAGTTTTAAGGAATATGCAGGTCTCTCTCCTGCCCGGTATTTACAGGATATCCGATTACAACGGGCACGGGAATTATTATGTACCACTGATTTGTCTGTAAAAGAAATTGCATACCGATTACATTTTGAAACACCTGCCTATTTTTCAGCACAATTTCGAAAAAAAACAGGTGTCAGTCCAAGTAAGTTTCGTGAATAAACCAATATCAAAAAACACAGGAATTGTCTCAAATAACATGACTTTAAGAAATATTCTTAACTTACCTTTGTTTTACAAATAACTTAATAAAGAGCTTTTCTCCTTATTAAAAGTATTAATAGGATATATTTATAACCATGAACGTAAAAGTAGGATTAATAGGAGTGGGGTTGGAAACTTATTGGGGACAATTTGAAGGCTTATTACCCAGATTGTTGAGTTACCAGGCTTATATAGAACAACGAATGAAAGGTTGTTGTGCAGAAGTAATTGATGCAGGGATGGTAGATTCTTCATGGAAAGCCAAACAGGCAGCAGAACAAATGGAACAACAACACATAGAAATACTGTTTGTATTCATATCTACATACGCACTCTCTTCTACTATTCTTCCTATAGCACAGCGATGTAAAGTCCCTGTCATTATATTAAACATACAACCGGTTGCAGCTATTGATTATGCCTACATCAATGGATTGAATGATCGGGGTAAAATGACGGGAGAATGGTTGGCTCATTGTCAAGCTTGTTCTGTACCTGAGTTTTCTGCTGTATTAAATCGGGCAGAAATTCCTTACGACATTGTTACCGGATATTTGAAAGAAGATAAAGTCTGGACCGAAATTAACGCCTGGATTGATGCTGCACGAGCAGTAAAAGGAATGCGTGAAAACCGATTGGGTATTTTGGGGCATTATTATGGAGGTATGTTGGATGTATATACAGACACGACATTACAATCTGTGACTTTCGGCACACATATCGAGCAATTAGAAATGTGTGAATTGATGGCTCTTCATGAATCTGTTACGATATCGGAACTGGAACAAAAAAGAATGGAATTTAATGAAAAATTTGATGTCGTTCCAGAATGTGAAGAGTATGAATTAAATAGAGCTGCACGCACCTCCGTAGCTCTTGACAAATTAGTCGAAGCTCATCAATTGGGTGCTTTGGCGTATTATTATGAAGGGGTATCGGGAAATGACTATGAAAATCTGATAACCTCCGTAATTGCAGGAAACACACTTTTAACAGGAAGAGGTATTCCTGTGGCTGGAGAGTGTGAAGTAAAAAATGTCCAGGCAATGAAAATAATGTCATTATTGAATGCAGGAGGGTCCTTTTCTGAACCATATGCTATGGATTTCAATGATGATATTGTCATGTGGGGACATGACGGACCCGCCCATTTCGCCATAGCGGAAGGACGAGTAAAATTGGTTCCTCTTCCTGTTTATCATGGGAAACCGGGGAAAGGACTATCGATACAGATGAGTGTAAAATATGGAGCTGTTACTTTCCTCTCCGTTTGTGAAGGGAAAAACGGAGTTTACTTATTAATTGCAGAAGGAGAATCGGTTCCCGGACCTGTCCTAAATATTGGTAATACCAACAGCCGTTACCATTTCTCTTGCGGTGCGAAAGAATTTATAAATAACTGGAGTAAAGCAGGTCCTTCACATCATTGTGCTATTGGAATAGGACACATAGCACACAAAATAGAAAAGGTGGCCTTTCTTTTGAACATACCTTTTATAAGAATCTGTTAAAGTGAATCTCTTTATAATAAGGTAAAACGGGAGTATATAATCATTATAAATGGCTGTTTAGTACCGGGAAATAAACTCTTGTTACACTTAATTTTCGATACCTTACATTTTAACTAATTCTTTTCATCTTAATAAGGCTACTTTCAAATTTTGAACACCGAACAACTCTGTTATTTTATTAATAAATAAGAGGCATCTCAAAATAGACGTTGAGAATAACCTCTTATTTATTCTTACTTTTCAACCATAAAAGATATAGCATCTTCTAATTTGGTCTGTTTTTACATATACAGAGTTTCAGAAATATCAACGACAGGTATTCGGCTGGTGCGACCAAGTGCTTTTTTACATAACGGACAAGAAGTGACAAGATATTCTGCTCCTGTTCTCTCATAAATATCAGTAACTGATTGAGCTATTTGTATTCTTTCTGGAGTACTTAATTGTGTATTTCCTAAAGAAGAACCACAACACAAGGAATGTTCACGATTTTCAGCAACTTCCTTTAAAATACCAACATGAGCAATCACCTGTCTGGGTTCATTGAAAATACCTAATCCTCGTCCTAATTCACAGGGATCATGGTAAGCAAATGTTTGAGATGTAACATTCCGCTTCAATTTCCCCGCACGAAATAGTCTCAATATATATTCACTATGATGAAGTACCTCGATATTCTGTAATCGATAATCTTCCCGAAATGTTTTTAAACAAATCGGACAGGACGTAACTAAAATTTGTATGTTATGTTTTTCAAACAACGATTTATTATATTCAATCATTTGTCGAGCAGCATCCAGATTCCCCGCCATTTTTTGAGGCCTTCCACAACAAACACTTCCTTCTGAATCGGCATACCACACCTCTGTTCCTGTTTCTTCAAATATCCGACGCATAGCTGCCGTAGTATGAGGTGATAATTGGCCCATACATCCTGCAAAATATCCTACTTTCCCTTCTCCTATTGATTTATCAACATCTTGAAAATAACTGTAATCGAATTTAATCTCCCCTGCCCGCTGTAAATAACGACTTGAGATACGAATCGTATTTAATTCTATACCCACTGGACAGATTTGTTCACACCGTCCACATAACAAGCAATGGTCCGTAATATCCGGAGCCTGTTCCTTATTTCGAATATTGCGGAGGAAATAAACGGATTGAGTATTATTTGTCAGATTATTTTGCGCCAATTGGCAAGGATCAATACAAATACCACAACGGGAACAAACTGCAATTTGTAACTTACTGAATGTTGTCGGATTTGCTTTTGCTCGAATACCGTATGCTCGTAAGAAAATCAAAGGTATTTCCGCAAAAATGTGCAAATAACGGGAAAAAGGCAACATAATAAAGAATGTCCCCAGTACAATGGAGTAACTCCACCATAATATATTGTTAAAATAATGTAAGGCAATAGTAGGAAAAATCAATGCAAATAAATCTCCTATACTTCCTGTCAAAAAACTTCCACTTTCAAATAAAGCGGAATTAAAGCTTTCCGCCAATAACCGAATAGGGAAAATACACCACAACGAAATCAAGGCAATCCGGTCCGTCCGTTTCAAACGGGTAGTTCGCTTTATTCCTAACCTTTGAGAATTAAAACGTTTATAAATAGCCATTCCCAATCCGGAAAGAATAAAAAGTAAAAGAAAATCCATTAAAAATCCGAATCCAGGAACATGAATATATGGAAAATATTTTCTGAAAAAGACATCTACGTAAGGAGGATTGACAGCACTTCCCAAAGCAATAACCCCTTCTATCTTCCCTACTGTAATCAACAAAAACCAACCAAAAGCCAAACTCATGTGCATATACCATAATCTGGGATTAACACGACGAATACGCATATGCAGCAAACATTCACGAAAAACTTCCCATAAGGCAACAAAAGAAGCCGAAGACAAGGCATTCTTTAAAATCAACTGCTTATCTGTTTTGGGTAAACGACTAATCCATGAAATGAATTTAGTCCACATAACGCCGAAAAGAATAACCACCCCGATACAAAAAGGAATGATAAACGGCTCAAAATATAAGTTCATCATACGCTTAAATGTTTCCGGATACTTAAAACGACATTACGGGTATTGATACCACGCGGACAAACCAACGTACATTTCCCGCATAGCATACATTTATCTATTTCATTAGATAATGCACTATATTCTCCTCTTCGAAGTAAATGGTGAACTCGCCTGAAATTAAAACGAGTAAGATTCCCTGCTGAACAGGTTGCCGTACATCCTCCACATCCTATACACAATAATAACGACGGTTCATCCTGCAATACCCTCCTCGCTATCTCCATATTGTTTTTATCGAGGTCGATACTCCTCTTTTCATTGACACCAAATCCCCATTTATTCATAATTACTGCTCGTTTCGGATTAAATAGTCATAAATTCGAGTACAAGCCATAGAAGCATCATTCAAGGCTTCCCCTACTGTTTTGGGCGCTAAGGAAGTTCCTATAACAAAAACATTATCATATTGAGTGGCTGTATTGTTATAAAAATCATCCTTGGCCTTTAAAAAACCACTTTCCGTTAATGGAAGTTCCAAGTTATCCGCAAAAGCTCTGTTACAAACAGCCGCTTTCTTCCCTACCATCAACACCAACATATCAACCGTTAATTTTAAAGGACGGCCCAGTAAAGTATCTTCTGCTTTTATTCGTATCTGTTTATCCGCTGTTTCACTGGCTTCTGAAATACGTCCACGAATGAAATTGATACGAAAAGTCTCCTGTGCCTTTTTGTATAACTCTTCATATCCGGGACCAAACATACGCATATCCATATAAAAATTA
>CASFOM010000112.1 GCA_949296295.1 uncultured Alistipes sp.
AATCCCTTGCTATGAGAACCGGTATCCTTTCCTTCTGGACTTTAATGATTATCTACTTCGTAAAATATTGGTATGTCTTGGAGTGGAAGAAATGAATTACAGTTATTCAGATCATTATATGATGTATGAGCCGGGTGTTCGGGATTATCGGAATTCATTGTCTCCGAAGATAGCCTTACAACGGAAGGACCGTCAATTTGTTCCGGTTTCTTATTATCAGGTATTTTCTGAAAAATTTTCATTTATATCCAATTTATCCATATTGGACTTGTTGTTTTGTGAAGGGCCTCATGCTCGGGAAATAATAGAACAATCTATTGTAGAATGATGAATAGACAGTTAAAAATTACTATTTTATTAAGTATCGGTTTTTTGATTGGTTGTACGAAAGTGAATCCAAAGACAGATACGCCATTTCCTGTTGATTTTGAAGGAAATGCTTATGTAACGGTTCGGAATACAGATGCTCGGTTGTCTCGTCAGGGATTGCTGTTTTCTGCGGGAGATTCTGCTTCCTTGTATTTCCGCCATACTCATCCTGGAAAATTAAATGTAGCTGTTGTTTGTGACTCTGCCTCAAGAGGTACACTACATGTTTCAATAGCAGGTAAAGATGTTTCAGTCCCTATGAATAGTGATACGATTCCTGTAGGCGTATTTGAATTACGGGATAGTGGTTATGTGGAGGTTCGTTTGGCAACGGATGGAATGGCTGTTTTGAAAACATTGCTGGTAGGGGGAACTGCTACTCAGGGACAATTATCTTATGTGAAGGATTTTTCTACTTACTGGGGGCGTCGAGGACCTTCCGTACATTTGGGATATCTCTTGCCCGAAGATAGTCCTGTGCAATGGTTTTACAATGAGGTGACAGTCCCGCAAGGAGAAGATGTACTATACAGTTATTATATGGCCAATGGATTTGGAGAGGGGTATTTTGGAATGCAGGTAAATTCGCCTACTGAGCGTCGTATATTATTTTCAGTATGGAGTCCGTTTGATACACAGGATCCCAAGTTGATTCCGGAAGATCAGAAAATAAAATTATTACGCAAGGGAGAAGATGTATATGTCGGTGAATTTGGTAATGAAGGATCAGGGGGACAAAGTTTTCTTCGATATTCATGGAAGGCGGGGAATACGTATAAGTTTCTGAACGAGGTGCGTCCGGATGGGAAAGGGAATACGATTTATACGGCTTATTTTTATGCTCCGGAAGAGAATCGTTGGCGGTTGATAGCATCGTTTTTACGTCCCCAAACGGATACTTATTATACTCATGCTCATTCTTTTTTGGAAAATTTCTCTCCGGAAGGGGGTTACAAGAGTCGAATGGTTCGTTTTGGTAATGCATGGGCATATACAACGACAGGTAAGTGGTGCCGGATTAGAGAAGCTGTTTTTACTCATGATGCAACTGCGGCGGCAGGGGTTCGGAAGGATTATGCAGGAGGGATTACCGAAAAGGGGGATTTTTTCCTGAAAAATTGTGGATTTTTTGATACGTTTACTCCGTATGGGACTCGGTTTGTTTCGACCTTGGAAGGAACTTGTCCAGAGATTGATTTTGATGCTTTGCGTACATTATAAAGAATAAAATATGGCGAGACGATATAAATATGCCCCGACAAAGGAAGCCATAGCAAAAATCAAACGTATTTTTGCGGATAAGATATTAGCGGAACATGCCTTGAATAATGATTCTGAAACGGCTTCTTCTGCCGATACGGAAATTTGTGAACAGTTGCGTCATTCAGCAACACCTCGGTTTCGCTATACAATGAGTCGGTATTGTAAATATGTTACTACAATATCGTTTTTACTGATAACTGCAATAGCTTTTTTATTGTTGTTCACCAGTAGTGGGACCTATTTGTCTGCATGGTTCACCAGTGTAGCTGTTGCGGTATTGTTGTTATTTGTTATTTCATTTCCCCGATATTTGTCCATTACGGATAAAAATTTGGAGATTCATTGTGTCTTAGAGATTACGGAAATTCCTTTGGCAGATATTCGTCGTATCCATCCTATTAGTCGTTATCGTTTAAAACGCCATATTCCTGTATTGGGAAGTTTTGGTTTTGGTGGATTTTTTGGCTATTATGTTGATTTGATTCATTTACGGATTGTTCGGATGTACACAACTCGTTTGGATCATATGATTATGATTCAGGATATTTATGGACAGCGATATATTGTTAATTGCCGATACAGGGAACTTTTTATCGAGATGTTGAGGGAGCGTGTAGAGCAGGCTCGTGCAGTCTCTCCTGTCTTGGAAGAAGATGATGAACAGGAGAATGACGATGCAGCATATATAGATCGAGAAGAAACTGTATAGTTACAGGTTTTCTTCTAAATTTCGGTGAGACAAATAAGTTTCCCATTTCTCGATAACGGTTTTCATGTCTTCAGGTAACTCAGAATCGAAGAAAATATATTTCCCTGTAGTGGGATGAATAAATCCTAAGCTTTTGGCGTGTAAAGCGTGCCGAGGAAGAATATGGAAACAATTTTGGATAAATTGTTTGTATTTGGTAAACGTTGTCCCTCGAAGAATCTGATCTCCTCCATAGCGATCATCATTAAATAAAGGATGACCTATATACTCAAAATGTACCCGGATTTGGTGAGTTCGTCCCGTTTCGAGTTTACATTCAATCAAATTGACATATCCTAATCGCTTTAATACTTTGTAGTGCGTAACAGCATGTTTGCCTGTGTCTCCTTTAGGATAAACTGCCATTTTCATCCGATCTTTCATGCTGCGAGCGATATTTCCCTGTATGGTTCCTTGATCTTCAGGTAAGTCTCCCCAAACTAACGCAATATATGTGCGATTAATGGAGTGATCAAAAAATTGTTTGGCTAATGCAGCGTGAGCTCGTTCGTTTTTGGCAACTACTAACAGTCCGGAAGTGTTCTTGTCTATTCTGTGAACCAGTCCTGCTCTCATATCTCCGTTTTGGAACATGGGCAGATTTTTTAAATGATAGGTTAAGGCATTAACCAATGTCCCGGTATAATTCCCGTGTCCTGGATGTACTACCATTCCCGCTGCCTTATTAATCATGATAATATCGTCATCCTCATATACGATATCTAAAGGGATATTTTCGGCAATAATCTCAAGCTTTCGTACAGGATAGGGGAGTACAATGGATATTCTATCTAATGGTTTGACTTTATAACTTGCTTTTACAGGAGTTCCATTTACTCGAATATTTCCGGCATCTGCGGCCGCTTGTATTCTATTTCGGGAAGTGCTGTCTAATCTATTGACTAAAAATTTATCAATACGTAACAAAGCCTGTCCTTTGTCCACAGTTATAGCGAAGTGTTCAAACAACTCTTCGTCTTCGCGTTCCTCTATTTCGTCGGAATCTTTGTTCGTATTTGCTGTTTCAAGATGCGACAGCCAAGCGTCATTTTCAGTCATAGGTATATCTATTCCGGAATGATGTTTTGCTCTGATAGGTTTAGAGAGTCTTGCAATAAAGCTTCCTGTTCCCGTTGATAGGCTTCCGCTTCGCGGTTCATGGCATTTACCCCATTGCTGACTTTCTTTTCATCCATGGTTATTTTGAAGGAGATGGACCGTCCGAACATGGCAGGTCTGTTTTTTTCGATGGATTGGGAATATACCTTGGAATTTTTGAAGTTTTCAGCATTGACATTGTCGTCTTGATCAATGGATCCAACATTGAATCCCGCCTCCCATAGTCTGTTCCTGGCTTGATCTACCGTCAATCCTACTAATCCAGGAACAATAGGATCCGGATCGGCAGGGTTGTGTCCGACAATTAATTCTACACCGCTTCCTATTTCTCCCATGGTCCCGTTTTGGGTAATATTTTTTCCTTTATAACGTTGCCCTAAAATATTATTGGTAGCAATGTCTTGTTTATAGGTCAGTTTACTAATCACTAATCCTGCTCCTACAATTTTATTTTTTGCTTGCCTGAGAGAGAATCCTGTAACATAGGGGACGGGAACCATCTTCGGAGAGAAGGTATTGGTTGTCAGGAAAATACGTCGCCCAGATTTTACAAAATTACCTGCTTTAGGATATTGTTCCAGAATAATTCCTTTTGCTTTTGTAGCCACGAAGACAGAATCAATTACTTCTAATCTGAGTTTTAACTTGGAAGAAGCTTTACGGGCTTCATCAATAGTCATTCCGGCAAAGTTGGGAACTCGGTATTTTTGTCCGTGTCGTGTAAACAAGGAAAGGGATACGGAAACCACAATGAACAGGATTAGAAGAAGGGATACCGCCAAAACAATTTGACGGGCTAAAAAATTTTGTGAAATCAATAGTTTGAATTTCTCAATAATGTTCATGCTGCGGTTTCTTCGTTTCATGGTATAATCGCTGGATAACAGTCTTTTTCTATTGGGCAAAGATAGTAAAAATGTTTTTATCCGTTTATTTTGTTATAGAAGGTATCTCGGATAACCGGAATAAATCCAGCTTCTTTAATCAAGTCTTGTAATTGTGTTTCGTTCATTGCTTTATCTTCAACACCGGCCATGCTGTATATTTTGGTTGTATCTTCTACTGTTCCGTCAATATCATCGGCTCCAAATAATAATGCAATTTGAGTGGTTTGTTTTCCATACATGGGCCAATAGGCCTTAATATGAGGAATGTTGTCAAGAAACAGTCGGCTAATGGCCAACGTTCGTAGATCATCAATGATGGAACATTCTCCGATATGGCTTAGATCATTGTTTTTACTTCGGTACTTTAAAGGAATAAAGGAAGAGAATCCGGCATATTTATCTTGTAATACTCGCAATCGATTCATGTGATCGATTCTGTGAGAGATGGATTCGATATGCCCATATAACATGGTAGCTGCCGTTTTTATTCCTTTTCGGTGCAGGGTTTCATGTAAAGACAACCAGGCCTCAGCATTTGGTTTGTCAGGACATATCTGATGCCTTATTTCTTCAGAGAAAATTTCTGCTCCACCTCCTGTGATGGTATCCAATCCGTGTTGAATTAAATAGTTTATTCCTGTTTCATAGTCCATCCCTGCTTTCTCAATCATATGGATATGTTCAATGGCAGAGAATCCTTTAATGCTGACACCGGGAAGCATCTCCTTAATCATGGAGATTATAGCTGCATAGTGTTCCAATGAATGTTCTGGATTTACCCCTCCTACCAAGTGTACCTCTGTCATCCCCGGCTGAAAATGTTGTTGTACGTAATGACGTATCTCTTCTTGTGTCATATTCCATGCCTGAGGATCTGATTTCTTTTTTCTGAAGGAACAGAATTTGCAATGATAACAACAAATATTGGTTGGTTCTATATGAAAATTTTTGTTGTAATAGATTTCGTTTCCACTGATTTTCCTTTTTCTTAATAAAGCAAGTCTTGAAAGTAGAAACAAAGGAGCTTCTCGAAAAAGTATTTCTGCTTCTTCGACAGTAATTCTCTGAAATTGTTTAAGTTTTTCAGAAATGATATTTACTTTAGGATTTATATCGTCGCTATGGTTTGAAAAATAAATTTCCATAATATTGAATTTGTCGGGACAAATGTACGTTGTTTTTATCGGTTTAAAAATAAATTCTCTATTTTTGTAATCGCCCGGACGATGAATTAATTTTCTTGATTTGTGAAAATAATATTGGATTTATATACCTATCCGCAATTACTCTTGGCTATCGTAGAATTGGTAGCTTTTTGTGTATTTCTTTGTTATGCGGTACGTTTTTTTAAGGTTGTTGGACATCGCCATCTGAAAAAGATGGGGTTAGAGGGATTGCCGGAGGCACAATCTGTTTCTGTAATTGTTGTGGTGAATGACGATTTGGATTACATTGAGAATACGTTACCGTTGTTGTTGCAGCAAAAGTATGATTTACCCTATCAGGTAGTGGTAGTCAATGATATGCCGGAATTAGAAGAAACGAGTGATATGTTGAAAGTTCTTACGGAACGTTTCCCGAATTTATATGTTACTACTATTCGGGAAAACCATCATTTTAAACATACTCGTAAATTGGCTTATACAATTGGAATCAAGGCTGCCCGATATGACTGTCTTTTATTTACGACTACTCACGATATTCCTGCCAACGACAAATGGTTGGGGTTGATGAGTAAAGGATTTGTTTCTCGTCATTCTTTGGTATTGGGATATAATCGGATACAACGAAAACCGGGTTTTCTGAATCGTTTGGAGCGAACTGTAAATATTTTTACCTCATTACCGATGTTTGCAGCAGCTGTTTCAGGGAAACCGTTTTTAGCCCGTTCAGGAAATATGGGTTTTACGCGGCAGTTGTTTTTTGACAATCATGGTTATTGTAAATATTTGCGATTGAATAGTGGAGAGAATGATTTGTTTTTACAACGGGTGAGGAAGTTTGCCGATACAAGTGTTATTCTTAGTCCTTCTGCAGCAACGGAACATCTGTTTGCTCCTCGGTATTCCATCTGGTATAACCGGAGGAAGTTTGATACCTATACCTATCGTTATTATCCGGCTTCTTTACGTCTGTTTTTAGGAATGGAACATCTTTTTCGGATATTGTTCTGGGGAAGTGCCTTGACATTGATAATCATGCAGGTTCCTTGGATGTGGATAATTTCTGTTTTATTGATAGGGTTGCGGATATTGTTGATGTCGTTAGTTTTTCGAAAATTGTCCAAACGAACACAAGAAAAAGTCCCTTATCTGACCTGTTTTTTATGGGATATTGTTTCACCTGTAGATGCCTTGATATTAAGCATAAGTAGGCGTTTGAAACCCAGCATTGATTTATGGATTTAGAACAGGATGAAATAACATTAATCAATCGTTCACTACAAGGGGACAAACAGGCTTTTGAAAGTTTGTTTGTTCGTTATAAGTCTGTTATTCTCCAGATATTGGTCAACTACACAGGGAATGAATTTGATTCTAATGATTTGTTGCAGGAAACGTTTATTAAGGCTTTTTTGAACTTAAAACGTTATGATTGTCGTTATACCTTTGCACAATGGATTAGAACAATTGCACGAAATACGTTTATTGATTATGCCCGAAGGAAAGGGGTTAAAAGTCCTGTTTTACTTTTGGATTCGGTTCCCATGCAAGAATATTCTCCGGAAAATCCGGAAAACTTGATTATAGGCAGGGAATGGCAGGCAGAAATAGAACGAGAACTGAATGCTTTACCGGAGGATTATCGTAGAATCATCGATTTGCGTTATTATATGGGGTATAGTTATGAAGAGATAGCGGAAGAGTTATCGCTTCCTATGGGGACCGTAAAAAACCGTTTGTTCCGAGCTAAAGGATTGTTGAATAAGATATTGAAAAAATACCGTCAGCCATAATTATATGGGAAGTGAGATTATTTATAAGTATTTTCCGGATTTGACCGATATTCAGCATGCACAGATAGATGCTTTATATGGTTTATATGAAACGTGGAATAGCCGTATCAATGTTATATCCCGTAAGGATATAGAACAGATATACCTTCATCATATACTGCATTCCCTGTCTATTGCCAAAGTTCATACATTTTCTCCGGGAGATGTTGTTATGGATTTGGGGTGTGGAGGAGGTTTCCCTGGTATTCCTTTAGCGATACTGTATCCAGAGACTTCGTTTCAGTTGGTGGATTCCATTGGGAAAAAAATCCGGGTGGTCAAAGAGGTATCTGAAGCGTTATCTCTTTCAAATGTGACAGGGATTCAAGCTCGAGCAGAGTCATTAACTTCCGAGGTAGATTTTGTAGTATCACGTGCGGTTACCGAATTGGCTCCTTTTATGAAATGGTGTTGGGGAAAAATTCGGAGCAAGGGGAGTGTATTTTATTTGAAAGGAGGGGATTTGTCAGAGGAAATAAGCAAGGGGTTAAAGGGCGTGAAAGGTGTTGAAAAAGTTTCTTTGATACCTGTTTCTACATTTTTTGAGGAGCCATTCTTTGAAACGAAGAAGATACTCATAATCAATAAGAAATAAAAATATTTGTTTTAGAATAAAAATAATTGCTATATTTGCAGTCGTAAAAATCGAAAAATACATATAAAAATAATCAGACAAGGCGATGAAAAGAACATTTCAACCTTCTCAACGCAAGAGAAGAAACAAACATGGTTTTCGTGAAAGAATGTCTACCGCTAACGGCCGTAAGGTACTTGCAGCAAGAAGAGCCAAGGGCAGAAAAAAATTAACAGTATCGGACGAAGTAAGACACAGATAGTTTTCGATCTTAATTCATACTACTGGAGGTTTTATTCTTGCGAAAGTGTAAAATCTCTTTTTTCATTTTCTGAAGGGGAATAGTATGGAAATAGATTGATTTTTATTAATTTTGCGAACTGTTTAACGTTAAATAATTTTTACAAAATGCCAAAAATGAAATCCATTTCGGGGGCTAAAAAACGTTTTGAGCTCACCGGTACAGGTAAGGTAAAAAGAAAACATGCGTTCAAAAGCCATATCCTTACCAAAAAAACGACAAAACAAAAACGGAATTTAACCCATACAGGTATTGCGTGTGCATCTGATGCTATCACCATTAAAGCCATGTTGGTTAAATAGTTTTTATTGAAATTTTATTTGTTTTACAAAGAGTGAATTAGCCTCTAAGATTTTCCTCAGTAGAGGGAGACGCTAACCATTCGAAAAAAGGAATTAATTATGCCAAGATCAGTAAATGCTGTTGCATCGAGAGCCAGAAGAAAAAAGGTATTAAAAATGGCTAAAGGCAACTATGGAGCCAGAAGAAATGTATGGACCGTTGCCAAAAATACAGTAGAAAAAGGTCTTACCTATGCTTATAGAGACCGTAAGAATAAAAAACGTGAATTCCGCGCCTTGTGGATACAGCGTATCAATGCAGCTGTACGAATGAATGGAATGACTTATTCGGAATTCATGGGAAAAATTAATAAAAAAGGAATTGCTTTAAACCGTAAGGTATTAGCGGATTTAGCAATGAATCATCCTGAAGCATTTGTAAAAATTATCGAATCTGTTAAATAAGTTATAAAGGCTCACAAATAAGTGAGCCTTTATATTTTATAAAAAAGTAATGAGGGTGACCCAAAAGTCAAAGACAGACTTAAGGGTTACCTTTCTTTTTTTATAA
>CASFOM010000113.1 GCA_949296295.1 uncultured Alistipes sp.
CGATTATTGTTTTGTTTCTCCATATCAAAAATGAAAGTTCTTATATCATTTTTATTACACAAAGTTATAAAATAACCGATAATTTTGCGACATAACAAAAAAATAATTTGTCATTTATTACAATTTTTTAATTCTTTCAAGGAAGGGAAAAAAGATAATTGACAAACTTTTTAACCCGATACCGTTCATGAATTTTGCACATTTTTTAGCTTTTGATATTGGAGCCTCAGGAGGCAGGGCCTTATTGGGAACTTTTTCCGGGCAGTCGTTATCATTAAAGGAAATTTCGCGCTTCCCGACCTTATTACTCGAACTGCAAGGACGATATTACTGGGATGTTTATGCACTGTATCGGGAGTTGAAAGAATCCTTTGTCCGTTGTGCTCAAGCAGGGATACAATTACATTCAGCAGGAATCGACACCTGGGGAGTGGATTTCGGATGTATTGGTTCCGACGGGACTTTATTGGGTTTACCCCGTTCCTATCGGGATCCCTACACGAACGGCATTCCCGAAACTCTTTTCCAGCGTATGCCGGCCGAGGAGGTCTATGAACGCACGGGGATTCAAACCATGAACTTCAACACCCTATTTCAGCTTTATGCCGGACAATCGGAGAATTATGCTCCCTTAAAGGGGGCAGCAAGATTACTCTTCATGCCCGATTTGTTAGCTTATATGCTCACAGGGAATATGAACTGCGAATATACCGACGCCTCTACCTCCCAGTTACTGAATCCGCACACGCGTAATTTCGATTATAAGTTACTTTCTTTAGCAGGTATCTCACCGGAGCTGTTCGGTGTTCCTACCATGCCGGGTTCTCGCATCGGGGTACTCACCCCTCGTTTGGCGGAAGAGACGGGAGCGGGCGCCGTTCCCATCGTCAGTGTAGCAGGACACGACACAGCCTCTGCGGTAGCGGCAGTACCGGCAGAAGATGAATGTTTCTCCTACCTCAGTTCGGGGACCTGGTCCCTCATGGGCATAGAGACCTCTTCCCCCATCATCACCTCAGCTTCTTTCAAGCATAATTTCACCAACGAAGGGGGTATCGACGGAACCATTCGATTCCTGAAAAACATTACCGGCATGTGGCTGCTCGAGCAATGCCTGGTTGTTTGGCGTCGGGAAGGGAAATCGTACAGTTATGACGAAATCGTGAAGATGGCGACCACGTCAACTCCTTTTGCCCATTTCATCGATCCGGATGCCCCGGCTTTTGCCTCTCCGGTCAATATGCCACGCGCTATTTCAGAATATTGCCAACATACGGGACAAAGCATACCTTCCAATGATGCAGCAATCATCCGTTGTATTTTTGAAAGTTTAGCCCTTCGCTATGGAGAGGTTCTGGAACTTTTGCAGGAGATGGCACCTTTCCCCATTCGTCGGCTACATATCATCGGAGGCGGTTCCCGCAACCGTTTGCTTAACCAGTTTACGGCCAATGCAGCCGGCATTCCCGTCATAGCGGGTCCGTCGGAAGCCTCTGCCCTTGGAAACGTACTGATGCAGGTACGGGCAGCCCATCTGGTCAAGGACCGTCAGGAGATGCGACAATTAGCGATATCCTCGGCCCAGCCAGATACCTTCTTGCCGGAAGATGGTGAGGTATGGAGAGAGATGCGACGTCGTTGGAGAGCGACCATCAACCGGGCACAAGAATAACCAACACTATATAACCAACCTTATTTAATCCGTTTTAAAGATGAGTCAAAAAGAAACAAACGTAACAAAAGCCTTTGAGATAGCGGTAGAACGTTATGCCGCCCTTGGTGTGGATGTAAAAAAATCCATAGATACATTCTTGAATCTCTCTCTGTCCCTGCATTGTTGGCAGGCGGATGACGTAGCAGGTTTTGAAACCGCTGACGGGGATTTGTCAGGAGGCATACAGGTCACAGGAAACTACCCCGGAAAAGCACGCAACATGGATGAACTGCGGGACGATATACTCAAAGCGACCGCTTTTCTTCCGGGGAAACATCGTTTGAGCCTTCATGCCATTTATGCCGATTACGGAGGACAACGCGTTGACAGAGACGCCATAGGTCCGGAACATTTCACCAGTTGGATGGAATGGGCAAAAGAACATGGGCTGAAACTCGACTTCAATTCCACCTCATTCTCTCATCCACTAAGCGGGAATCTGACTCTTTCCAATCCTGATCCGGCCATTCGCCGTTTCTGGGTAGAACATCACAAGCGGTGTCGTGAGATTGCGGATGCGATGGGACGTTACCAAAACGATACCAGCATCATGAACCTGTGGATTCATGACGGATCGAAAGAAGTACCGGCGAGCCGTCTCTACTATCGTCAGTTGTTAGAATCGTCGTTGGATGAAATTTTCTCCGTATCCTATACTCATATGTTTGATGCCTTGGAAGCCAAACTGTTCGGTATTGGATTGGAAAGCTATACGGTAGGTTCTTTCGATTTCTACTTAGGTTACGGAGCCAAGAAAGGGAAAATGCTGACGTTGGATGCAGGTCATTTCCATCCGACAGAAAGTATTGCAGACAAGTTATCCTCTTTACTGCTTTTCTCTCCGGGTGTCATGCTGCATGTCAGTCGTCCGGTACGTTGGGACAGCGACCATGTAGTCATTTTAAATGATGATTTGACCGACTTGGGACGTGAGATTGTACGTTGCGGAATGTTGGACCGCATACATATCGGTCTTGACTATTTCGATGCTACGATTAATCGAATCGGGGCTTACATCATCGGTGCACGTTCCACCCAAAAATCCTTGTTGATGGCCTTGTTGGAACCGACCGCCCTGCTGCGTCAATATGAGTCGGAAGGACGTCTGTTCGAACGTCTTGCCTTGCAGGAAGAGCTGAAAGCAATGCCTTGGGGAGACGTATGGAACTACGTTTGTCTGACGAACAATGTTCCGACGGATGACGCCTGCATCAAGGAAATTCAGGATTACGAAATGAATGTCACTTCCAAACGTCTCTAATATGGAAACCCTTGTAGGACTCATTATCATTGCCGTAGGAAGTTTTGGTCAGTCCAGTTCTTATGTTCCCATTCATCGGGTAAAGAAATGGTCATGGGAAAACTTCTGGCTGGTACAGGGTATCTTCGCCTGGCTGCTTTTCCCCCTGTTGGGGGCTTTGCCGGCGGCTTCCGATACCATATCCTTATGCGCCTTGCTGACCTCAGACGTTGCAGCCTCGCTAAAATGCATGGGTTATGGCGTTTTATGGGGGATTGGCGGTCTTACTTTCGGGCTGAGTATGCGCTATTTGGGCGTAGCTTTGGGGCAATCGGTTTCTTTGGGTACATGTGCTGCTTTTGGGACACTCATACCCGCTCTGTTAAAAGGAGATGATCTCTTCTCAGGTTCCGGACTCATTTTATTGGCCGGGGTAAGCATTACCTTGGCAGGGATTGCCGTCATCGGCTATGCGGGGAGTCTCCGCTCCCAGCAACAGGAAAAGGGAGA
This sequence comes from uncultured Alistipes sp., assembly GCA_949296295.1. Taxonomy (GTDB): domain Bacteria; phylum Bacteroidota; class Bacteroidia; order Bacteroidales; family Rikenellaceae; genus CASDZK01. The sequence goes on from CASFOM010000113.1 coordinate 3,465, forward strand.
ACAAAAAGAGTCGGTACAGGAATTTGCACTAAAAAAAGGATTGCTTATCGCCCTTCTTGCCGGAGTAATGAGTGCCTGCTTCAGCTTGGGTTTAGACGCGGGGAAATCGATACAAGAGCAGGCGGTATCAGGAGGAGCCAGCAAGTTATTCGCCCTCAATCCGGTCATTCTACTGGTCACAATGGGCGGTTTTCTCACCAACCTGGTCTATTGCCTGTATCAGCACCGGAAAAACGGGAGTGCGCGGGAATTGTTTTCCCTTTCCTCCGGTACGACCATCAATAACCTGTTATTTTGCGCCTTGGCCGGTATCCTCTGGTATTCACAATTCTTCGGATTAAGCATGGGACAAAGTTTCTTCCAACCAGACAGTGTCATGCTTGCTTTCTCCTGGAGTATTTTAATGTCACTGAATGTCATTTTCAGTAACGTATGGGGTATTGTACTGAAAGAATGGCAGGGAACGAACAGGAAGACCATCACCGTTCTTATTCTTGGTATGGCGATACTGATTTTCTCCCTCATATTTACGAATTTATTTTAGAATTTATTTTAAAGGCTGTTTGATTTTCTCGTCCATTGGTTTGAAATGAATTTTTGAAGACGGTAGCAAGTTTCCTTTCCCCTCAAACCCTACCCTCCCCCCCAAAAAATCATTTCCACACCAAGGACGGAAACAGCTAAAAACAAAAATATTCAGAGAAACTGTTTCCTGAAAATCAAAACAGTTCTCCAAAAGATTTACTCAAACCATGAATACAAAAATCAGATGCAATAGTGCCTTGATGGCAGAAATAGAACGTATTGCGGAAGTAGCAGGCTATCTTTGGGAAAAAGGCTGGGCAGAACGTAACGGCGGAAATATATCGGTGGATTTAACCTCATTATTGGAGGGTATGGAGACGGAGCTTCCACCGATACTTCCGTCTGTTTCTCTGCAAGAACCCGTACCAGCCTTGTCCGGTCGTTTCTTCTACGTCACAGGGACCAATAAACGGATGCGCTATGTAGCTCGGGCTCCCTTCCTGAACGGTTCGATTATCCGCATCAATGCGAAGGGAACAGCATACGATATTGTAGCGGAAGAAGCGGTTATGCCCACCTCAGAGCTTCCTTCTCATCTGGCCATGCATAATTTTCTTCGGGCACAGGGACGGAACAACCGGGTAGTCCTGCACACCCATCCCACCGATTTAATTGGCTTGTCACATTGTGCGCCCTTCCTGGATTCAGAATATCTAACCCG
>CASFOM010000114.1 GCA_949296295.1 uncultured Alistipes sp.
ATAAGAATAATGAGTGTCTCCAGAAAAAATGCCACTTGCGTTCACTAACGCCAAAACGAACAAAAAAATCCAGCAAAAAAACAATACACACCCAAAACTGAACCTGCATAAAAAGCTCGCTATCATAAGGTGTTACATTATTCAGCATCTCGTAAGAAAGTATGGTAAGAATGGCTATACTCCCTAACAACACCAATATATTTAAGACCTGAAGAAAAGTTTGTAAGGTTTTAGAATACCGCATTAAACTATATTTTTTAATTTTATCTACCCCTATTCTCAAAAACCTTGCAAAATATTCCTAAAAAACAACATATTTTTAAACTTTTAAATAGAGGCATGGTTTTTGGTCCTGCTTTATCATCCGTAATAAAATTAAATCAAGCGGATACTTTCTTAATTTCTTAAATCTATGATCTTATGGAAATAAAACAAAAAAAAAGACCGGAAACTATTGAAACAGCCGTCTATGGATCTGACAGAATGTTGGTAGAAGCCCCTTCTGACAAAATCCCTCAGGAACCTACCGCCCCCGAAATTGCTTATCGGTTGGTAAAAGATGAAACTTATCCGCAAACACAACCCCATCTTAACTTTGCTACTTTCGTCACTACTTATATGGACGAATATGCCACCAAATTGATGAACGATGCGATTAACATAAATTACATCGACGAAACAGAATATCCGCGTATCGCAAAAATGTGCGGAAAATGTATCAATATCGTCGCTAATTTATGGAACACTCCTGAAAAAAATCCTTGGAAAACAGGGGCTTTAGCTATTGGTTCTTCTGAAGCGTGTATGTTGGGAGGTGTAGCTGCATGGCTCCGATGGAAAGAAAAAAGAAAAGCAGCTGGTAAACCTTTCGACAAACCGAATTTCGTCATTTCTTCCGCATTCCAGGTCGTCTGGGAAAAATTCGCCCAATTATGGCAAATCGAAATGAGGGTAGTCCCTTTAACCTCTGAAAAAACAACTTTGGACCCTCAAGATGCTTTGAAATTGTGTGATGAAAACACCATCTGTGTAGTTCCTATCTTAGGGGTTACATGGACCGGACTCAATGATGATGTTAAAGGATTAAACGACGCTTTAGAAACTTACAACGCAAAAACGGGATATGACATCCCAATTCATGTAGATGCCGCTTCTGGGGGATTCATTTTACCTTTCCTGAATCCTGAAGAAGAATGGGATTTCCGTTTGAAATGGGTATTATCCATCAGCACTTCCGGACACAAATTCGGATTGGTATATCCCGGGTTGGGATGGGTGGTATGGAAAGATAAAAAATACCTGCCTGGAACCATGTCTTTCAGCGTTAATTACTTAGGTGCAGATATTACTCAAGTAGGATTGAACTTCTCTCGTCCTGCTGCTCAAGTATTGGGACAATATTATCAATTCATTCGATTGGGATTCAAAGGATACAGGGATATTCAGTACAACAGTATGGAAGTTACCCGATATGCTCATGAACGTATTGGGAAAATGGCTCCTTTTGTCAATTATAGTCCCGAAGTAGTTAATCCTCTGTTTATCTGGTCATTGAAACCCGAATATGACAAAAAAGCAAATTGGACGCTTTTCGATTTACAGGCCAAATTACAGGAAAACGGATGGATGGTACCGGCATACACTCTTCCGGATAACCTGGAAAATATTGTCGTAATGAGAATCGTTTGCAGACAAGGAGTAAGCCGAGACATGATTGATATGTTACTCGCAGATATTGAAACAGCCATAGATGAATTGGAAAAGCTGGAATATCCTACTCCTACCCGATTGGCTCAACAACGTTCTCAAAAGATAAATCACAAAATATTCGCCCGGACCGGACATACCGGACACGTCAAACAATCGGTAATCTGTAAAGGGACTGACTGCAAATAAATATTTTCCCTGAACCATAAAAAAAAAACGGAACCAATGGGTTCCGTTTTTTTTTATGAGAGCCGCAAGCCAGGCTCGAACTGGCGACCTTTTCGTTACGAATGAAATGCTCTACCGACTGAGCTATTGCGGCATGATATCCCTTATTTCGCGTTGCAAAAATCGAAAATAAAAACGAATATTGCAACTTTTTTCCGAAATAAAATTCATTTTATTCGAAACATTCTGAATATCAATATAAAAAACAAGCAAAAGGTATAAGCCGGGTTCTGTCATTCTTAACGAACGTTCTATCATTTATCTAGGCGCATCGGTTACCCGATGGCTCATCAGCGACCTACCCCCCGGCTCGGACGAGCAATCCTCAATCACCGGTATATGCGGTCTTGCAACCCGTTGGACATACGGCCGTGCATATCACTATACACGCCGGTAGGCTCTTACCCTACCTTTTCACCCTTACCACGACGATTCATGGCGGTTATTTTCTGTTATGCGACCATCCCCTCACGAAGATTTTTCAGTTAGAAAAAACGGCGCTCTTTGTTGCCCGGACTTTCCTCTCCCCGTAAATACAGGCAGCGATAGAATCCCCTTGCTTGTCTCCGCAAAGGTAAAAAATCCTACGTAAAAACACTCCTTTTTTCTCTTTCATTTTGAAAATAATTACCTTTGTACATAAAAATTAATGGCATGAAAAACATTCGTATTGTATATATGGGAACACCCGATTTTGCTGTATATCCATTAAAATTATTAGTCGAAAACGGATATAATGTAGTAGGGGTAGTAACCATGCCTGACAAAAAAGCCGGACGAGGACAAAAACTTTTTCAAAGTCCCGTAAAGATATATGCAAAAGAACACGAAATACCCATTCTCCAACCGGAAAAGTTAAAAGACGAGGCTTTTCTTCATGAACTAAAAAACTTGAATCCCCAATTAGGTATCGTTGTCGCATTCCGCATGTTGCCCGAAGAAGTCTGGGCACTCCCCGAAATGGGAACCTTTAACCTACATGCCTCTTTATTGCCTGACTACCGGGGGGCAGCTCCCATTAACTGGGCCTTGATGAATGGGGATAAACAAACAGGGGTAACCACTTTCCTGTTGGACAAACAAATGGATACGGGGGATATTCTTCTGAAAAAAGAGATTGATATCAATCCTGAAGATAACGCAGGTTCCCTTCATGATAAATTAATGTGGGCAGGAGGACAATTGGTTCTCGACAGCATACAGCTATTAGTAAACGGAAATGTCAAACCTTTGCCCCAAACAGGAATAACCGATACGCTTATGCGACCTGCTCCAAAAATATTCAAAGAAGATTGCAAAATCGATTGGAGCAAACCCATGATCTGCATACATAATAAAGTTCGGGGATTAAGTCCTTATCCTGCCGCATGGACCGACTTTGACGGAGCTTACGGAGAGCAAATATCCATGAAAATTTTTTCTACCGAGATGGAACCCTGTAGCCATGAATTAGCTCCGGGAGCTGTCGTTTGTGATGGGAAAAAAGTATTAAAAATAGCTTGTTCTGATGGATTCATCCATCTTTTGGAAGTACAATTGGCCGGAAAAAAACGAATGGATACCAAAGCTTTATTGAATGGAGTGAGAATATTTGACAAGAATTAAATGACCCATATCAACATGAATGCTCTTCTATTCAGACCGGCACTACCCCATGAAAGTTCTCGGATATGGGAAATTATTTTGCAGGCAAAAGAACAAATGCGACGCGAAAACAAATGTCAATGGGATGAACATTATCCTACACCTCAACATATTGCCAAAGATATCGAAAACGGATATGCTCATGTCCTTTGTCGCAATGAAAAAATCATTGCATACGGGGCTGTAGTTTTTGATGGAGAACCTGCTTATCAAAAAATCAAAGGAAAATGGTTAAGTGAAAATCCTTTTGTTGTCCTTCATCGATTAGCTGTCGCTGAAGAAGAAAAGCGAAAGGGAATAGCTGCCGTTTTCTTGTCGGAAACAGAAAAAAAAAGCATTGAAAAAGGGATATTCAGTTTTCGTGTAGATACAAACTTTGACAATATTTACATGCAAAAACTGCTAAAAAAATCAGGATTCTCCTATTGCGGTGAAATTACTTATCCTCAAGGTTCAAGAATGGCCTATGAAAAAAAACTAAGTCATTGATTTTTCAATAATTTTCCCTTTTTAATTATCTGAAACCAGAGAAAAACCTACGGTAGTTTCATCCTAAAAATTCAGAAAAACATCCGGATTTCCATGATTCCCTACAAACAAAGTAAAATTCGTTTCTTTCTTATAACCATATCGTAATTTTTCGGTATTGGAATTAAGATACTTATTCCCTTATTTTTCACTTACTAATCTTTTTCACACATAAAAGGGGTTGCATCAAAATTGACACAACCCCTTTCTTAACCCCAATAATTTATAATATCAAATTATTTTTTCATCAAGCTATCTATCAATTCATAGAACTTGGGACTTTCTCCTACTACGGTTTCTACTATCTTGCCTTCCGGATCTATCACCACTTTCGTTGGATAACCACTAACGGCATACATGGTAGGAACATCTGATTCTTGGGTATTATAAACCCCGATCCAAGGCAATTCATATTTCTTTACCGCTTCTTTCCATTTTTCTTCAGTATCTCCGCAGTCAATTCCTACTATTTCCAATGTCTTCCCGTATTTTTCATAATATTTTTTCATATCAGGAATTCCCTTGATGCACCATCCGCACCAAGAACCCCAAAAGTCCAATACGATATATTTGCCTTTCCCGTATAAAGAAGACAACGTAAACGGTTTCCCTTCCAAATCATTCAACGTAAAATCAGGTGCAGGTTTCCCTGGTGCCGTATTTTCCTTCGCTGCCTTTAACTTTTCATTTCTGGCATAAGCTACCATTACCTGATCTACAACATATTTGAATTTTCCGTTCTTAACCTCTTCACTCAATAAATCAACCATAGAAGCTACACTGTCAACCGGCACATAAGAAAGGAACAAGGCTGATATTTGACTGTTCGGATTGTTCCGAATATAATCTTGTCTTATGGCTGCTATATTACCCTGAATAGACAATAAGGAATCGCGGGTAAGATTAATCAATGAATCTCCTGCTTTTTGTTTATTTAACTCTACATAACGGGCATACGTTTCATCCCATGCATCATTCAATCCTTCTATGGATGACTGAAAGGCATTGATTTCCGTATAAACATCACTCCCCGTTATCATTTGATCAACATCATCCGGAGTAATGGTGGCTGTAACCTGCAATTTATCTCCTGGGAAATAATAGAAAGTAACGCCTTGCATCCGAATAGCCGGCTGTGCATTGCCTGGAAGCGTTTTCGGAGCTGGAATAATATTCACATAATAGCTCCCAGTATCCGGCATATTGTAAATTAACTTGCCTTCTACCAAAGCTACCGTATCCATGGTTCTCGGAGCACGAGCCTGGCCTAATAAAGAATAAGAAACATACACTGTATCACTTTCAACCCCTGCGATGGAGCCTTCGATACTATTTTTTTGTCCGCAAGACACAAGTGCGAACAGGGATGCTGCACATGCAGCTGCATAAAAAGCTTTCATATAAGAAGTTTTAATAAATTTTCCGCAAATGTACTGAAAAAACCGTACCATTACATACTATTTTTTCTCTATTTCTTATTTTTTTCAAAATAAGAAAAAAATTATTCATTCTATTTCATAATAACTAATACGCTCTATTAAATAGCTCTCTACAAAAATAGGACCGAATAAAAAATTCTGTAACTTTTTTATTCGGCCCTATGCCTTTTTATGATTCCTTAATATCAAAGATTACCTACTACACGCTTCGTATTTTTTGCTCGATTACGCAATTCCTCGGTCTCTATGGAGAGTAATTGACCTACCGGTTTTCCCGATTGATACGTAATAACTCGTAACCGTGTAGCATTTAACGGAATGGTGATCGGAGCACTATAAACAGAAGAATGAGCATCCGGATTCGTCCCGTCAAATGTATAATAAATATCCAAATCTTCTATCTCCTTCCCCAATTCAATCCAAACCTGACCGTCGGATCCGGTAAAAGGAGTTACTATCGCATTATAAACACTGCGGGAATAATTAATATCTGCACTGTCTGCTCGCGTAAAATGAACGGAAACTCGACGAACAAAATCATCCCAGTCTTTTCCTTTCTGACTCCACAAAACCTCTGACAAGGCCCAACCTCGAGGCCAGGTCATATATTCTGCATGACGAAAAGTAGGAACGGACTCAGCCCATAAGTTACCCTGACCACCCAAAATATAGGAAGAGTCAATACCTTCCGGTACCGGCTCAAAAGCATAAGAATCACTTAAACGACACATGGAATAGGTATTGGGCTCTCTTGTCGGTTCCCCTTGATACAAATCAAGATAACAATGCTCGTTCGGTGTCATGATAACATGATGACCTTCTTTCGCCGCATGAATACCACCGGACATTCCTCGCCAGGACATAACTGTTGCATCTGGAGCCAAACCTCCTTCTATGATTTCATCCCATCCTACCAAATGTTTCCCTTTGGATTGCAATATCTTTTCCATGCGTTTGATAAAATAACTCTGCAACTCCTGTACGTTCGAAAGACCCTCTGATTTCATCCGGGCCTGACACTTGGGACACCGACTCCAAAAACCCTTAAAACATTCATCGCCTCCAATATGAATATAAGGACTGGGGAACAATTCGGCTACTTCTGACAAAACCTGTTCCATAAAAATAAAGGTGGAATCATTCCCTACACATAAAGAATTCTCATCTTCTCCATAAAATTTATTCCCTACATTAACCGCATCAGGCGCTTTAAAACATGCCAAGCCCGGATAAGAAACCAAGGTTGCTACACTATGACCGGGAACATCTATTTCAGGCATCACTGTTACATTCCGCTTTTGCGCATAAGCAATAACTTCGCGCACATCTTCCTTGGTGTAAAACCCTCCGTAAGTAGCGGCTTCTCCTGATTGCTGACGTTCCCGAGTCCACCAGTCGCCTACCCGTTTCGCACGCCAAGCACCCACTTCTGTCAATCGTGGGAAAGAGGATATTTCCAAACGCCAGCCCTGATCATCGGTCAAATGCCAATGAAACACATTCATCTTATATTCTGACAACTCATCGATGTATTTCATCACCTCTTCCTTCGTGAAGAAATGACGACTGACATCCAACATCAAACCCCGCCAACTAAAACGTGGAGCATCTTTTATATATACACAAGGAATTTGCCAATCATTTTGAGACAACGCCGGTTTACGAAAACTTGCCGGAAATAATTGTAACAACGTTTGCATCCCGTAAAACAATCCTCCATATCCCGATGCCCGGACCTCTATATCTTTCTTCCCTACCTGTAAAGAATAAGCCTCCGAACTTTCTCCGGATGTCGCCGGCTCCAAAACAAAAGAAAGAACCGCTTTATTCTTTTCTGAAACAGGTTGAAAAACAATGCCCGAATACTTAAACTTTTCATACAAAACTTCCAATAAGTCCTTCGAAACAGTGGCATCACAATAAATCGAAACTGGACGACCATGACGAAAAGTAAAGTACCCTTCCTGCACCTCTACTTGCTCAGGACGAGGAATAATGGATATGGAAACCGGAACTTCTCCATATACGGTACAAACCACACAAATCCATAACGTAAAAAACAAAAGATATCGCTTCATTTTTAAGATATTTATTAACATAGTACAAATATATAATTTTTTATATTATTTATCGACTTCTTTTCATTTTATTCCATACAAATCAAAACCCAAAAGAATTCTTCCTGACAAATTCTTTAGTTTTCCCATACGTTTTATTAACTACCAAGGACTTAAAAAGCGATATATTGATTGTCAGCTATTTATTACTTGCGAAGAATGTCTCGCTTTGACCTGTTTTTACATAGGCGAGGATAATTTATTCTGGCTAATTGATTTACTGTCCTCATCCTCCGCAATGTCTTATTTTACCAATTCATGCATAACTTAAAGGGGTTGTATCTTTTCGACACAACCCCTTCTATTTGGTAAATACCAAGTTTTTTTACGCTTTACGTTTTATTTCAACGGTTTCGTATCCTTCTATGATATCTCCAATCTTGATATCATTATAATTTTCCACATTTAAACCGCATTCCATTCCGGATACGACTTCTTTTACATCATCTTTATAACGTTTCAAAGAACCCAACTTACCCGTATAAATGACAATACCATCCCGAATAATCCGAACAGAAGTATTACGGCCTATTTTCCCTTCACGGACCAAACATCCCGCTACGGTACCCACTTTGGAAATCTTGAAGGTCTCCATGACTTCTACGGAACATACAATCTCTTCTTTATATTCTGGTGCCAACATACCTACAATCGCATCCTTGATATCATTGATGGCATCATAAATAATGGAATACAACCGTATTTCAATCTCTTCTTTTTCGGCTAACTTACGAGCACTTGCTGACGGACGAACCTGGAAACCGATAATGACGGCATTTGAGGCTGCTGCCAACAATACGTCTGATTCTGAAATCTGACCTACGGCTTTATGGATGACATTTACCTGTACTTCCTCTTTGGATTCTTTAATCAAAGAGTCTGTCAAGGCTTCCACTGAACCATCCACATCCCCTTTGACTATTATATTCAACTCCTGGAAGTTGCCTATGGCTATACGACGTCCTATCTCGTCCAAGGTAATGTGTTTCTGTGTCTTCAAGCCCTGCATCCGTTGCAGTTGTTCCCGCTTGTTCGCTATCTCCCGTGCCTGTTTGTCATCTTCCATAACATGGAAAGTATCACCTGCCTGAGGTGCTCCATTCAAGCCCAATACCAATACCGGAGTAGCTGGAGGAGCTTCCACGATTCGTTTTCCCCGTTCATTGAACATGGCTTTGACACGACCGGTATAGATACCTGACAACACGACATCTCCCACACGTAAAGTCCCTGCTTGAACCAAGACCGTCGCTACATAACCGCGCCCTTTATCCAAAGAGGACTCGATAACGGTACCCGAAGCCTTCTTGTTCGGATTGGCTTTTAAATCCAATAACTCGGCTTCCAGCAATACCTTTTCCAACAAGGCATCAACATTAATCCCTTTCTTGGCAGAAATTTCCTGGCACTGATATTTACCGCCCCAATCCTCTACCAAATAGTTCATGGCAGCAAGTTGTTCCTTTATCTTTTCGGGATTCGCTCCCGGTTTATCTATCTTGTTAATAGCAAAAACGATAGGAACACCCGCCGCTGAAGCATGATTGATGGCTTCTACCGTCTGAGGCATCACACTGTCATCTGCGGCTACGATAATAATAGCGACATCCGTAACACTTGCTCCTCGTGCACGCATGGCCGTAAATGCTTCATGACCCGGAGTATCCAAGAAAGTGATTCGACGACCATCCTCCATCTTAACGCTATAAGCCCCGATATGCTGAGTAATACCGCCGGCCTCTCCCGCTATCACATTCGACTTACGGATAAAGTCAAGCAACGATGTTTTACCGTGGTCCACATGCCCCATTACCGTTACAATAGGAGGACGTGGCAACAAATCTTCCGGAGAATCAACATCGTCCGAAATAGCTTCTTGAATATCTACGGTGACAAACTCTACCTTAT
>CASFOM010000115.1 GCA_949296295.1 uncultured Alistipes sp.
TCGGCATGGCTTTCACCACACCGTCACAAAGATACACCAAAATTTTGAAGTTACATCACTTTATTCCAGATTTCTAAGCAAATAATGGAAAAACGTTCATTTAGGCTGCTTACGCGCCTATGAAGATTTCTTTATCCGTGCCAAAATCTTGTCTATAACGCCCCCTATTGTCCTTATTCTTGGCGTATAATCCTTAATTATATGCGTCCCCAACTTACGGCAATCAATCTTTGGCATTTTTAGTGGTTGCATATCAAGTTCCATGCCATCAGCATACACTTTTACTTTGCTATGACTTCTTCTTGAATAACCTGCATTGGCATTATTCCGATAAGGGGTTATCCTTATGTCATTGTAAGTCGCTACCGTTTCAAGTTTGAGTATCACAGACTGAAACAAGGCATTTATATAGGGGAACACTAACACGTTTAATCATATATATCATTACAAATCAATTATTTTACTTTTTTATTTTAAATTTTATTCTATTACAAAAAATTCTCTCTACAATTTTTCATCTTTTGAATAATTGAAACAGTGTTATCTGGAATTATGGTAGAATAATCTGGAATCAAGTTACTTGTAAACAAAAAAGAATAATGTATTTTTGAGCTCGTAAAAACATATTTTAAAACTACCATAACAAACAATAAATGATAAATCATTTAATTCAATTACTACATTCAGAAGGATACTCCTTAGTGGTTGCTAATCACAACGAAATACGCACCTTCTCTGGTCGAGGAATATCTGATCTTTATAATTTGATAACTACGGATACATCTTTTTTAAAAGGAGCATTGTTAGCTGATAAAGTAGTAGGGAAAGGAGCTGCTGCTTTAATGATCATTGGAGGAATTACCGAATTATATACCGATGTGATTAGCGATTCTGCCTGGGAACTATTCCAAACCTCTTCAATAAAAGTATCTTATAAACTCCGTGTCCCTAAAATATGGAATCATGCACATACCGACAGTTGTCCTGTAGAGAAACTATGTAAAGAAGCAAAAACAGCGGAAGAATGTTTCCCTATTATTAATGATTTTTTAAAAAAACTCAAACAATAAATATGAGAAATTCCACTTTTATTTTTCTTACAATATTCTACACAACCATTGTATTTACTGCTAAAAGCCAAAACAAAATTGACACTTTACAACAAAAGCCAACTTATTCTATCGAAGAAATAGTAGTTACAGGGACTCGAAATGAAACAGATATAAGACATCTTCCTCTAACCGTATCCGTTATTAATCGAAAACAAATAGAACAAAAACACACCCCTTCATTACTACCGGTCCTTACAGAACAGATACCCGGTTTTTTTAATACAAGCCGAGGAATTATGGGATATGGAGTTTCAGGGGGAGCTGCAGGAAGTATGAATCTTAGAGGAATAAGCAGCAGTTCCGGAGGATTAATGGTACTAATTGATGGACATCCTCAATATATGGGAATTATGGGACATCCTATTGCGGATGCTTATCAATCCTTAATGGCTGACCGCGTAGAAGTACTCAGAGGTCCCGCATCTGTGCTGTATGGTTCGAATGCCATGGGAGGTGTAGTGAATATCGTTACCCGAAAAATGGAGGAAGAAGGAATAAAAACCAATATTAATACAGGATACGGTTCTTACAATACTTTACAAACAGAAGTAACAAATCGCATCCATAAAGGGAAATTCTCCTCTATTGTCAGTGGCTCTTACAACCGCACCGACGGTCATCGGGACAACATGAATTTTGAACAATATGGAGGATATGCTAAATTAGGATATGAAATTTCAAAAGCATGGAACATTAATATAGACGCCAATATTACTCATTTCAATGCTTCTAATCCGGGAGAGATATACAACCCTCTATTAGATGCCAATCAACGTATTACCAGAGGGATGACTTCTTTAATATTGGAAAACCATTACAAAAAAAGTTCGGGAGCATTCAGTTTCTTCTATAATTTCGGGAAGCATTGGATTAATGACGGTTATACAGAAAATCCTGATGATGACAACATTCCTAAAGATTATCGGTTCAATTCAAGAGATAAAATGATGGGGATATCTTGGTATCAAAGCGCACAATTTTTCAAAGGGAATCGATTGACGGCAGGTATAGACTATTATCATTTTGGAGGAAGAGCATGGAATCAAACGTTGAATGGAGATAAAATACCCCAGGTAGATAAAAAACAGAACGAAATTGCCGGATATATAGATTTTCGACAAAACATTGATTCTTGGGTAACATTGGATGTCGGCATTCGATTTGACCATCACAATCAAGCTGGTAGCGAATGGATACCTCAAGCGGGATTGTCTTTTCATCTCCCAAAAAATATAAATTTAAAACTCACGACAAGCAAAGGATTTCGTTATCCAACCATTCGAGAATTATATATGTGGGCTGCTGCCAATCCCAATTTAAAGCCTGAACAGATTTGGAATTATGAACTATCATTTTCTCAACATATCTGGGACAACAGACTGACTTACAATATAAATATTTTTTATATTGTAGGAAAAAATATGATTATGACTACTTTTGTAAACGGAAGTCCTTTGAATGTCAATACAGGAAAAATAAATAATGCAGGAATTGAAGTACAAACGGCTTATCGAATTTCTAATTCATGGTCCATTAATGCTAATTACAGTTATCTGCATATGAAAAAACCCGTATTGGCAGCACCGGAACATAAATTTTATATAGGAGGTTTGTTTTCCATTAAGCGTTGGAGTATTTCCTCTGGACTGCAATATATTGCCGGACTTTACAAATCTCTCAACCCTGTAGAAACAGAAAATTTTGTTTTGTGGAATATGCAAGGATCTTTTCGTGCAGCTCAATGGCTTGACATTTGGGTACGGGGAGAAAATCTGTTAGCACAACGCTATGAAATCAATGCCGGATTTCCAATGCCTAAAGCAACGGTGATGACCGGACTAAATATTAACTTTTAATAAAATAAGTTATGCAAACAACATCTGTAAAATTGTATTCTTTGGGATATACTAATGTAAAGACCTATTGGACAGCTGCTTTATTTATAGCTGGAAATATTTTACTACCTCAATTATGCCATCTGATTCCACAAGGAGGAATACAATGGCTACCCATTTACTTCTTTACTCTTATCGGAGCATATAAATATGGTTGGAAAGTAGGTCTTTTAACTGCCATTGTATCTCCAATTGTAAATTCGATGTGGTTTGGAATGCCTGCATCGGCCATGTTGCCTGCTATTCTCTTCAAATCAATATTATTAGCAGCTATTGCAGGTTATGTGGCAAAACGATTCCAAAAAGTTTCTATTTTATTATTGGCATCGGTCGTTATATCCTATCAATTAGTAGGGACAATAGCGGAATGGATTTGGACTGGAAGTTTTATGACAGCTATTCAGGATTTTCGTATTGGAATTCCAGGGATATTATTTCAAATATTCGGAGGATATTTATTTATTCATTACCTAATTCGTAAATAAAATATTTTATATCCTTCTAAAAATAGGCTATCTCATTTTTTGGGGTAGCCTATTTTAGTCAAAATCTTGACAAGCAAATTCCAATTATCTTATTAACGATATACGTTTGTTTTTCTGATACTCTCTATACAAAATACGATACAAAAATCTTATATTGTTTTATCGCTTTATTCCACGAGTATAAAAGGTTATTTTTTAAACACAAAAACTTCGAATATAAAACAGGTATAAAGTTCTGTTACACATTCGGGAAACGACCTAATAAGGAACTGTTTTGGGAGGCTTTCTATAAACACCCATTACAATATTTATAGAAAATCATCGTAAGAAATTCAATATAAAACACTGAAATAATATATTACCCATCTGCAAACTGCTACATTAGTATTTAATCTTTCTCAACCTCCCTGCACTGTACCTACTCCAACATCCAACACATATAAAGGAGGTGCGCCAAATTTAATTGAGCACACCTCCTTTTCCCTGATATATAAATTTATATTCGACTAAAACGAA
>CASFOM010000116.1 GCA_949296295.1 uncultured Alistipes sp.
ACGCTATTTCGAGCAGCGTGATGATAGCAGAAGCAATGGCCTGGGCGAAAGATAACGGCATGTCTTTGTATGATATGCTTATTGATATTTATCTGAAATACGGTTATTTTAAGGAAAATTTGGTTTCTATTGTAAAAGAGGGGAAAGAAGGGGCCGAAGCCATTAAAGCCATGATGCACAGTTTTCGTGTTCAACCGCCTCAATCTTTAGCAGGTTCTAAAGTGATTAAAATCGTGGATTACGAACAACGGAAAGAGCACGACCTTGTAACAGGCACCACAAAAGATATTGATTTACCGGTTTCAGATGTACTTCAATTCATTACGGAAGACCAAACAGTAGTGTCGATGCGTCCTTCAGGGACAGAACCTAAAATCAAGTTTTATTTCAGTGTACGGGAAGAGTTGCTCTCTAAAGAACAGTTTGAAGAAGCAGAACAAGCAGCAACACGAAAAATAGAATTGATAAAAAAAGATTTGAATCTCATCTAATAATCAAAGAATACAGTAAAAAGGGTAACTACCAAGTCCAAATCAAGGATTAAAAAGGGTTACCCTTTTTCTTTTTTATGGGTTATCCAATTAATTAGAATAAAATACAAGGCTACTTTATGGTCTGTCTCTATTTTTTTTATATCTGAATTATTAAATGGGAAAAATCAAGGAAAAACTAATAAGAAAATGGCTTGAGCCCAACTTTTGAAAATAATTACAACAGAGACAATAAGTCAATTTTGTCTTTACTCTCCAATCATTTTTTCAATATAATCTTTTTTTATTTTTGGATGAGGGAGTGCTTTCCCACACCAATTACTCAAAGGAAGTTCATACCCCAGTCCATGCATATAGTTATGTGTCGCCTTTGCTAATCCGTTACCTATTTGTTCCCAATCAATGCCATCGTCGTATTCATACTCTATGGCATTATTTGCAAAATCATGTATGGCGCGGTCATAAACAGTCACCCCATATTGTTCCGGATGTTGTCCTGAAGGGCTGTGGACAGTCATGGCATATCGATGCCAAAAAGCCGACTGAATAATTCCTTGCTCAAACATTTGTCGGACCACTTCTAAAGAATCTGCACATTCTTGCCTTGTTTGAGAAGGGAAACCATACATCAAATAAGCATGTACCATGATTCCAGCATCTGTCAGAGCTGCCGCAGCTTGTGCTGCTTGTTCCAAAGTAACCCCTTTTTTTATCAATTTAAGTATTCTGGGAGAAGCTACTTCCAATCCTCCGGAAACAGCAATACATCCGGCTTTTGCCATCAATTGGCACAACTCTTTATTATAAGCCTTTTCAAAACGAATATTGCCCCAGAAAGAAAGTGTCAATCCTCGATTTAAAATTTCTAAAGACAACGCTTTCAATAGAGCAGGAGGTAAAGCTTCATCAGTGAAATGAAACCCGGAACATCCGGTTTGTTTCATAATTTGTTCCATTCTATTGACGACAACTGCTGCTTTCGGAGCTTCATAACGACAAATATAATCCAGGGTAGTGTCACAAAAAACACACTGAGCCCAATAGCAACCGTGAGCTACGGTCATTTTGTTCCATTTCCCATCACTCCACAATTTATGCATGGGATTGTTTATCTCAATCATGGAAACATATTGATTGAGAGGCAATCCGTCAAAATCAGGACAGGGCAGTTCTTCAAAAGGAATGTTCTGCTCATCATGTCCGGAATCTTTTATGCATCCATTTTCAAAATACTTGGTTCGGACCAATTCCTCTTTTTTACACTTTCCGGAAATAAAATCCGCCAATTGTCGTAATGGAACTTCCCCATCATCAAACGTAATGTAGTTTACATATTCAAATATTCGGGGATCTTTCAACCTTCTCAATTCCGTATTGACATATCCACCACCAATTACGGTTGTCTTATCAGGATATCGTTCCCGAATGTATTTACAACACGCCAAAGCAGCATATAGAGTACCGGGGAAAGGGACAGAAAATCCTACCATTTTCGGATTTTCCTGACTGATTTTTTTATCCAACAAGGCGAACATCAGTTGATCTATTTCATTCTTCCCTGCGTTATCTAACGCTTTTTCCAATAAATCAAAAGAAGGGGCACTAACCGCTAACTGTTCCCCATAACGTACCATTTCGAAAGGGGTATCACACATTTCAGCAATGAAATCGGTCAAATCCTCTATGTATAAAGTGGCAATATGTTTGGCTAAGTCTGTGGTACCGTTTATCCCAAAAGCCCATTCCAGTTCCTCTTCTTTCGTTCTTTTGAAATGAGGACCCTCCGGCAAGAAATTACGAGACGCGATACGGACGGCCAAAGAATTATCCTTTCCTTGAAGGAAACGCCACACTGCATCCACAGAAGACAAATATTCTTCTTTTCGGGCAGCGATGGTTTTTGCTTTAAAAGAAAGGCGTTCAGAATCGAACGCCTTTTTAAATAAAGGAGTCAAAAAATTTTTAGAAAATATATTTCCTGCTACTTCAATACCCAAATCCCCTTGTACCGTATCATGTCCTAATGTATCCAAATAGGCTTTCAAAGGAGTAGTAGCAGGATAAGGAGTATTTAATCCCGTAAAAGGAGGGATAAGCAGGAGTATTTTCATTTTTTGACTTATTTAACAGCAACGGTTTCTATTTCTATTTTAACCCCCAAAGGTAATTTAGCCACTTCATAGCATACTCTTGCCGGCATATTTTGAGTATATACAGAAGCATACACTTTATTCATGGCCGTAAAATCATTGATATCATCAAGAAGTACGGTTGATTTTACCACATCATCCAAGGAATATCCTGCTTCAGTCAGAATCGCCTGAATATTTTTAAGACACTGTAAGGTTTGTTCTTCAATGGTGTCAGGAATTTTTCCTGTTTCGGGATTTACGGGAATTTGTCCTGATATATACAAGGTATTTCCTGCTTCAATAGCTTGACTGTACGGTCCCACTGCCTTGGGAGCTTGATCCGTATGAATAACTTTTTTCATATTTTTGCAAGATTTTTGAGTAAATAATATGCAAATATAATATTTTTGTCGGGACTTATTTATTATTAAGCATACCAGTTATGAATAGAGATGTATTGCAAAAATGCCGTAATGCAGTGATTGGTCTTTTGTTTCTGTCCGCTTTTTCCTGCGGAGGAAATCAGAGTTCGGAAGAACTCCCGGACAGTACATGGCAATTAAAATCCATGATGGCTCCAGATGGAGTAGAAATTACAGTAAAAGAGAATCTACCCACTCTTATTTTCGGAGACAGTATGAAGTTATCGGGTTATTCCGGATGTAATTATTTCTTTGGTACTTATGCGCTTCCTCAGAAAGGGCACCTTACCTTGTCTGTGAGTGGCAGTACCATGCGTTTATGTCCTGATTCCCAAATAGAAGATATGTTTATGAGGAACGTCTCGAAAATAAGAAAATACGATATTCAGGGAGACACGTTACTTTACCTGTCCGATTCTTTGGATGTTCGATTGTGTACTTTAATAAAAAAACAATAATATGAAACGATTAATTTACTGTTGCTTGTTTGCCTCTTTATTTGGGATGCTCACGGCTTGTTGCGGTTGCCGGGGGGCCAAGAGTAAAAATCCTCATTTTTTGACAACAGATCGATGGTTGATGACAGAAATGCATGGGAAAGCAGTGGAACGTACAGAGGAAAATGCGTCAAGTTTTGCCATAGTATTTGATGAAAATAAGAAACAAGTTTCCGGTATTGCCGGATGTAATAACTTTTTTGGTCCCTATGAAGAGACTCCGGTACGTAAAATCAAGATAGGGCCTTTAGGAGCTACCCGTATGATGTGTCCCAATATGGAAATGGAAACTGCATTTCTTCAAATGTTGGGAGAAACGGATTCTTATACCGTAGATGGAGATATGTTAATGTTACAAAAGGCAGGAGAAGTAATTGCTATTTTTCAAGCAACTCCCTTAAAACCGACCGCAGAATAATTTTTCTCCATTAAGAAACAACTATAAAAACGAAGCGCGCCAAAAGTAAGATAAAGAACTTTCGGCGTGCTTCATTTTTTCATCCATCTCTTTCAGATATGGGGATCTACATATATAGCAAAAACAACTTCATTCCATCCTCCATTGGATGGTTCATCACCTCAAAACTGTCTCTGACTTATACAAACAGGAATATTTCAAAGTTTATAATGAGGCACAGGAGTTCAACAGAAATAATCCTCTTTTTATTTTCTTTTGAAATTATTAACTTGAGCCGCAAATTTTCACAGTAGTACCATGATTCATTATGCACCTTGTAAGATAAACATAGGTTTACAAATATTGTCTCGTCGTTCAGACGGTTATCACAATCTATCTACAATCATGTATCCCGTTTTCGGTCTTTATGATATTGTAGAAGTAATAAAAACAGAAGATAAAAGCGTCCATTTTTCCTCGAGTGGGTTACCTCTTGATTGTGAATCAGAGGATAACCTGTGTGTCCGGGCTCACCGTCTGTTACAATCACACTACGGAATAGGAGGAGTCGCCATCCACTTACATAAAAGCATTCCTTTTGGAGCCGGATTAGGCGGCGGTTCATCAGATGCTGTATCCGTATTAAAACTACTTAACCGTATTTATCATCTGAATTTATCTCCTCAGTCCTTGATAAAAGAAGCCTCTTGTTTAGGAAGCGACACTGCTTTTTTTGTTTACGATATTCCAATGCTTTGTAGCGGTAGAGGAGAGGAGATGCATCCCATCTC
>CASFOM010000117.1 GCA_949296295.1 uncultured Alistipes sp.
CAAAAGCAACACCGGCAAGGGCCAGTAAGGAACCGGATACGAAACTGCCGGTAAATCGACGTTCTCTCTCAAACAAACAGACCAGCAATGCTGTCAATAATGGAGCCGTACAAATAATAAGTGCCACATTAGAAGCTAAGGTTATTTCCAATGCCATATTTTCCGTTAGAAAATATAATGAACCTCCTGATAAGCCGGCAAGAATAAAAAAACACTCATCTTTCAGATTATCCGCCCACCAAATTCGGGGAGATATACACCAAATCAACAGATACGACAACAAAAATCGATAAAAAAAGATATCTGCAGGAGCAAGCCCGTTGGCCAATAATATCTTAGTAGATACAAAAGTCGTACCCCAAACTACAACAGCGACCAATACAAACAAATGGTATATATACTGTTTACAACTATTCATATTGTCTTTATGTTTCTAAAAAACCAATATACAAGTCAAACGTTCATCTATTTCTGTCACAACAGCTATTTTAATATAATTTCCATAATACGAACAGGCATATTCTCATCCCCTTCCAACACTAAAGATTCAATAGAATCCGGGGAAGAAGGTAAAGGCAATACAGAATAAATATCATGCAAAACGCCCAAAATATGGCGGGTTCCTCGTGTGTCAATACCATACACCCGAACATCATGCCATTGGGAAGAGATATTAGCTCGATGTGTTTCTTCTCGGACAGGAGATGACAAAACAGTAAGAGTGGTAGGATTCCCTCCTGTCGTATCGACAGGAAATTGTTGCGTCCCTTTCAGTAAAAATCCGGTATGAGGATCGGCATCAAGAGCCAAACTCCAATTACCTCCCGAACCGGATAATTCAGGAGAAGTTACTGTAAATTGACGAAGTCGAATTTCTTTGTCCGATAATCCAATATTACGAAACCGGAATGCTACAACAGACCGATTATCCAAAGAGATACTTATTTTCGCCTTCCCTTTTTCCACAGGACATTCTACCCATTCCTTTCCATCTTCGGAAACCTCCACTTTTCCCCAATCAGAAAAGCCTGAATCAGCTACATCAATAACAACATTTCCACTATGAATAAGGATAGGTAGCTGCAATCCTAAATATCCTTCCTTAGGTACGGTTACCACCTCCAATATAGGAGCAATGGATATGGAATTTTCACTCTTTTGGAGTGGTTGCGTCTGAAAACGGGCTACATTGGAACAAAGGACAGGTTGTCCTATTCTTGCAAGTAATGTATCTGCACTATTACCTGTCAATGCAGCATAATAACGGATACCTATATCATGAAACAACCGTTCTGCCAAAGGTTGCATAACCAATCCTCCTGATTCAGGAACAGCATACCCGGAATTAGGATTATTTTTTTTACTAAAGAAATACTGATCCTCAAAAATATTTAAGATATCAATTTGACGACTCCATTGCTCTACAGGACTGCCCGAACTTTTTAATAAGTCAAAAATATGAATACCTGCTGCTCCCAAATATCCAAATCGTTCAAGCCAAGGAGACAATTCTTCTATCAATGCTGGATTTTCAGTACTACTTTGAAGTTCTTTTGCTGCCTCATAAATCTTTTTATATTCTTCCCGCAATATTCTGTAATCTGTCTCCTCTCCCCGTTCCAAGAAACGTTCTGCTATGGGTTTTATCTGTTCCGACTCTACCCGGCGAAAACGATGTCCATTAGGACCTGGATCAGAATTATGCGTCGCGAAAATATGCAAAGCCTCCGTATGTGATGGCAACAAAGCCCGTATGCCATTCTCCCATTCACGTTCCGCATCATAAGAATCTGTATTCCAGCCATAACCTGCAACACTATAAATAGCAATCTTAGAGGCTTCCGCCTTATCCATAGGATTAGACACAAAACCGGACATCATTCCTGTTGTTCCATGTTCCAGACCATAAGCACTACCAAGCAACAAACGGTTCCGAACATAATCACTAACGGGAAAATTCCACCAGATATAAGCCGGACGTTTCAAACGAGCATTAATATATTCAAGCCCTTTTACCGTAATATCAGACATAACGAAATCACCTGTCCACATTACTTGTATTTCCGGATACAATCGATCACCCAAAATATCCAGATAAGTACCGGGATTAGGATTCGCCCAACTTTTATTATACTCTGTAGGACATATTATTAACCGTCCCATCTCCGGTTTTACAGACACAAAACGATCATACAAAAAATTAAGCAAATCGGCTTGTTTTTCCGGATCGGTTCCTTCTCCTGAAATATCATCAAAAAAGACCGCAAAAGAACGAACTCCTAAATCATACATCATCTCAAACTTCTTTAACAAAAGTTCCCGATCCTCTTCATCCCACCGAATATCTTGTCCGGGATGAACGGCCCAGACAAAATCAACTTGATTGGATTCAGCAGCACGAACCAACTCACTAATTTGACGTGCCTCAGACTCAGGATACGGATCCCGCCAGTGAGGACAGCTATGATAAGGGTCATCTTTAGGTCCATAAATGTAAGTATTCAACTTATAATCACCGAAGAATTCAAGTAAACTAAGCCGATCCACATGACTCCAAGGTTGTCCGTAAAAACCTTCTACCACCCCTCGAAAAGCCACATCAGGATAATCAACGATTGTAGCATACGGCAGCTGTCCCTCTTGCAATAATTGAGACAACGTATTCAAACCGTACCAAACACCTCTTTTATCATTACCGGCGACAACCACTCCTTGACCAGATACAGAAAGGTAATAACCATCTGCTTGGGTTGGGATAAATTGATCAAATTTACGAACAGAACGTTCTCCCCGAATCCCTACATAAACAGGCAATCCCTTTTTGTCTTCAGCAAAAGGTAATTGATTTCGAACGACAGAAGTCAATACACTGTCTGAGCAAATAATTTTGATTGCAACAGGAGAAAAAAATCCTTTTTGACAAGTGAATTGTTGCGGAACAGGATAAATCCACATCTTTTCCGCCATCACTGCTTGACAACAAAACAATAATACTCCTAATAATAAACCTGTCCTTAACCGATGGGACATACTGAATACAAATCGGTTTCTCCTTAATTCTACCTTCATATAATCAATTATCTTATCCTAATTATATATAAAACTTATTATTCTTCTGACATCAATCATTTTTCATGGGACACAACTGATAACTTTTTCCCAAGTTTGTAGCAAAATCTGCTTCATAATATACTTTACCACTCAATGTTATCGGTTGGGCAACAGCTATTTTTTTCCATCCCTGCCTTACAAAAAAAGGAGATGAAGTCCTTATCCGACATTTATTTCCAGAAAGAGAAACAATTTCCGCTCTGGACAATATGCCTTCATGCCATTCCATCGATACACTAAAATTTCCCCGAGCTTTCAATCCGGAAATCATCCCTTGGTTCCAAACATCCGGTAAAGCAGGTAATAAATGGATGTATCCGGCATGACTTTGCAACAACATCTCCGCAACACCTGAAGCATATCCTAAATTTCCATCTATCTGAAAAGGAGGACAAGCATCCAATAGATTACGATACAATCCTCCTCCACTTCTTCCTGAATCTCCAAAGCCCACCGGATTAAACAAATTTTCAATAATTGCATAAGCACGATTACCATCCAACAAACGAGCCCAACAATTAATCTTCCAACCCATCGACCAACCGGTTGCCGCATCCCCGCGAAGATTCAGGGTTTGTCTTACTGCTTCAAATAAGTCCGGTGTTGTTTCAGGTGTGATTTGATTGCCCGGATAAAATCCGTACAAATGAGACAAATGACGATGTCTCGGATCCTCCTCCTTAAAATCCTTACTCCATTCCTGTAATTGTCCCCGTTTCCCTATCTGGTAAGGTAGTAATTTTGATAACTTATCTTGAATTTCCTGCCTAAATTCCGAATCCAAATCAAACTTTTCCGCAACATACAATGTATTGGTAAAAATTTCCCGAATAATTGCCAAATCCATCGTAGGCCCCATACTCAACGCTGCCAATTCTCCTGATGTTGTCCGAAACCAATTTTCAGGAGAGACTCCCGCAGGAGTAACCAAATATCCATTGCCATCATCGACAAGCCAATCAGCATAGAATTCCGCTGCCCCTTTCATCAAAGGATAGGCTTCATTTTTTAAAAATTCCAAATCATTCGAATAACAATAATGTTCCCATAAATGACGACATAACCATCCTGAAGCCATAGGCCAAAAAGAAGCAGAAGGGACATTATCATTGGGCCAAGGTTCTCTCCATAAAGACGTATTGTGATGTGCTACCCATCCCCGGCGACCATACATATTATGAGCGGCTTCACGACCATTCTCCGATAATTCCCGAATCATAGTAAACAGAGGTTCCTGACATTCCGAAAGATTAGCAACCTCCGCCATCCAATAGTTCATTTCCAAATTAATATTCATCGTATAGCCACAATTCCATGGAGGAATAATGTCTTTATTCCAAAGGCCTTGTAAATTCATAGGTTGTCCACCAGGACGCGAACTGCTTATCATCAAATAACGACCATACTGAAACAACAATGCCGCCAAAGAAGGATCGGCCTGTTGTGAAAAATGAATAATACGTTCATCAGTAGGTAAAATCTCTTGGGATTCAGAAGAAAACAACTTAAAGTTTACCCGGTCAAAAAGATTTTGATAATCGTTCTTATGTCTGGTTTTCAATGCCTCATAATCAAAACTGGCAGCACAGTCCAACCATTCCGCAGCCTTTTGAGAAGGATCAACGCCCTCCCTGCTTGGACTTTTATCATAACCATTATAACTGGTAGCCATACTCAACAACAGATATACTTCGTTTGTATGACTGATACGTAATCCTGCATCTGTTATTTCACACTTTCCTCCTTGTGGTAAAAAAGGTTTCAACTGAGCTTCAAAAAACATTCCTCTGTTTTCTATCTCATCTCCATACAATACCCGTTTGTTAAACTTTCGATTTCCTTTTTCATCATACAATTCCGGATGTTTGTACTGATCACCCCACTCCTCTATCTGTTCAAAAGTACGACGTTCCACATAACCGGGAGCCTGACCTTTCAATATCAGGCGATCCTCTGCTCTTTGTTGAACAGCCGTAGGATGCAACGATGTAAAATGAAGCAAAACATCTATCCCTTCCGGAGCTTCACTTTTCATTCGAATTACTATGACATGGTCCGGATAGGAAGCAAAAACCTCTCGTTCATATTGGACTCCATTCTGAATATAAGAAACACGAGTAATTGCATCTGAAAGATTCAATTCCCGTTTATATGCAGAGGTATCCCCCTTTACTTGATTACAAATATGTAAATCCGCAAAAGGCTGATAATATTGATGCAATCGTCCTAACCAATTTTTACAAATCAAATTGGAAGCTTTAACATATTGTTCCTGACGCATCAAAGCAACCACTTGATCAAACGATTCAGGTGTAATCCGTATATTTTTAAAAACAAGAGACGGCTCCCCACTATACAGAGTATTCTCATTCAACTGCAACCGTTCATTATCTACTCCGCCAAATACCATTCCTCCCATATAACCGTTTCCTATAGGCAATGCATCATTCCAAGTAATTGCAGGACAATCATACCACAGTTTCAATGGAGCATCTTCCTTTTTTTGACAAGCCACCAAAACAATCAACGACAAAAAAGACATAAAAAACTTAATTCGCTTCCATTCTTTATCCATAGCCAAACAATAACAATTCTATCCTTCTTAATTCTACTACATTTTATATGAGACAAAAGCAATATATTACATTACTTTTAAAGTTCAGACTCAGCCCATTCACCCTCATAAACTCTTATCTTTTTTACAGTCCTTACTTACTCTTGCCACCCCTGCACATCACAAAAGAGGTGGCCAAATTTGATAATTTGACACACCTCCCATACAAACGGGGATTAAAAAGTTCTCACTACAAAGGTAAGTATCATTTCATTATCCCCATCTTATTCCGAAGAAAATTATAATTTACCTACTGCCTTTAAATAACGTGTTTTACTGAGATTCAGTTCTGCCTGAGCATCTATCAAATCAGAAGAAGCTTTTTGCCATTGTGTTTGAGCTTCCAAATAATTGACAAGTGTTTCCATTCCCAATTCATATTGATCGCCGCTCACCTTCAAATTTTCTTCTGCCTGCTCTAATGACTTTTTGGTCAGTTCTACCTGACGAATCGCATCGGTAACGGAGAATCGATATTTTGCCTCTTCCAATTGCATCAATTCTTCTATTTCTTCCTGTTTTGTCCGACTAATTTCTGTCTCTGTACGGGCAGATCGAACTTTATTCCGTCCCTCTCCCCAATGAAAAATAGGTACACTAAGAGAAGCGACTGCTGATACCCCCGCAGAAGACAACAACGGATCTCCTCCCAACAACAATCCATGCGAATAACCATACATTGCGGCGACACCAAGTTGTGGCAAAAATTCTGAACGGACAAAACGTTCCTGTTGTTCTTTCAATGCAACATCTCGTTCCAATAATTTATATTCCGGACGATTTGAAATATCTCCTGCTATTTCTGCAAACGAAAACGGTGCTTCATCTACAAACGTATCAGATATTTCTACTTCCGTAACCAAAGGAAGACCTATCACATGACATAAATTCATCCGAGCTAAGGTACATCCGTTTTCCGCTTTGGAAACCAATAATTGTGCTTCATTCAATCGTACTTCCACTTTCAACAAATCATTTCGAGATGCCATTCCTATTTCAATAGCATCTTTTACCTTCTTTTCCAAAGCCTCAACAAGTGTACGATAACTCTCGGCTGATCTCAATTGTTCACAAACCTTGACATACTGCCAATAAGCTTCATCTGATTTCAACACAACATCCGCACGATTCTGTTCCACATTCAAATCTGCTAACTCTACGCCCAAACGAGCCATTTTATACGAAGAACGAACCTTTCCTCCCATATATATAGGTTGTTCCAAGCGAACTCCTACCGTATATATTCCATTGATTTTCAACTCTAACGACATTGGAGGTATCGCTGCATATTGATTAAACAAAGGCCTTCCATCCACCCCTATAACCGGCTGTCCTCCTTGCCCTACTACTATATTAGGTACTAATGTCCCATCTGTTCCCGGAGTATAAGTAGGCAAATAAGCCCCTTTAAAATCATAATTCAAACTATTGTTGGAATAAAGATAATATCCATAACCCGATATTTTCGGATAAAAATTTGCCCGAACAGCCCGTAAATCAAAAGCACTTTTTTGTTGTTGAAGACGGGCTGCCGCTGCCTGTTTATTATTTTCAACAGCCATTTCCCGACACTTTTCCAAACTCAATACGGTCTGAGCCTGTACGGTTGTCTCAATACCCAAACAACCCAAACATATCATTGTGATTATTATTCTATATTTCATGTTTTTTCTCTTTTTTATGCGAACAATCGATATGGAAAAACAATGCGTAAAGCACAGGTATAAAAATGAGTGTAATCAGTGTTCCTACCAACAATCCACCCATAATAGTAACCGCCAATGCTCCAAACATATCATCGAACAACAAAGGAACCATCCCCACTATTGTAGTAATGGAAGCCATCATAACCGGACGAAAACGAGAAGAAGAAGAATCAAGTAATGCTTTCATAGGTTCTACTCCTGATTGAATCTGCAAATTAATCTCATCAATCAAGACAATCCCATTTTTAATCATCATACCTATCAATCCCAAAGCCCCCACAATAGCAACAAATCCAAAACTTTTTCCCGAAACAAGCATACCGAAAACTACACCGACAATAATCAACGGCTGACATAACAGAATAATCAAAGGCTTCTTGAAATCACGGAACAAAGCAATCAAAATAAGAATCATCAAGACAATGGCCAAAGGCAAATTCTTGAACAAATAAGTCATTGCCTCACTGCTGGCCTGATGTTCCCCCAACCATGCCATCGAATATCCTGGAGGCAACGGTATTGACTCAATCTGAGGAGCAATAATTTTCCGAGCCTGTTCCGTCATATACCCTTCTGCATTATTACATTGCGCCTTAATGGCCCGTTGTCCATTATAGCGTCCCACCATCGGATTCTCCCACTTCACAGAAATACCATTAGAAGCCTGATTTAATGGAACAGATGAGATGACTGATGCTAATAAATCCTCCTGAGACATACTTCCATTCATCAATCCCATCAATGTTTCCCGGGTAAGAGCTGCCGTAGAAGGAAGCATACTCCAAACAGGAGCATTATCCAATGATTCAATAGGATTTCCTGCGGCATCAACACTTTTTAAATAAATATTTTTTTTGTACACACCATCAGAATAAATACCAACAGGTAATCCTCCTGTTGCCGAAAGCAGTGACAACGCAACATCTGATCGGCTCATTCCCAAAGTACGCGCCATTGCTTGATTATAATTTACCATTAAAGTCGGGGTCATCGGTTCCCAATTATTTGTCACCAGCGTAGTTGCAGGACTTTCTTGCATGATTTGTTGTGCTTGTAACGACAAATCCCTCAATACAGCTGGATCCGGTCCCGAAAACATAACTTCAATAGGATATTTTTTATACATCAAATTATACCGTTTCACACGTACATACGCTTCCGGATGTGTCAAGGACAATTCCTTTTGCAACTCAGGAATAGCCTTTTCCATTTTTCCAGCATCCCGAAAATCTACAATTAATTCCCCATAACTGGTGGTCGGATCAGCAATAGAACGGACTAAATTATATCGAGACGGTGTTCCACCAAAACTCGTAGTAACATGCAACACGTCATCCCTATTACGTAAATACTGACTAATATCTGCCAAATTCTTCTGCACACACTCACTGGAAGTCCCCTCCGGCATTTTATACTCTATATATAACTGATCATAAGTCATATCCGGAAAGAAGACCTGTGGAATATAACGATAACACCAAGCACTCAATCCCAATAAAACGATGGCCAAACAAACGGTCATCGTCTTGTGACACAACACATATGACAGAAATTGTCGTAATAACCGATAAGGCTTACTGTCAAAAGGATCCTGACCTGTCATCTTCGCCGGTCTGATTTTCAAAGAATAATCAGCATGAATGGGTATATACATCAATGCCAAAACCCAACTGAGTAACAATGAAACAGCCAATACGATAAACAGGTCACGCACATAAAGGCCTGCTGTATCCGGAGAAAGAAATATAGGAAAGAATGCAAGAATAGCTATCAAAGTAGCACCTAATAAAGGCATGGCCGTTTTCCCTCCAATACGGGTTAAACATTCCGGTTTCGGAATTCCCCGTTTCATATCCACTAAAATACCGTCAATAATAACAATAGCATTATCCACCAACATTCCCATAGCCACAATTAATGCAGCCAATGAAACACGTTGTAAGGTTCCGTCCAACATATAAAGAAAGGGGAAAGAGCCCAATACCGTAACAGCCAAACAGAACCCCAGTATCAATCCACTCCTTAGTCCCATGGACAACATCAATACCAATACAACAATAACCACCGATTCTATCAAATTAATCAAGAAGGTTCCCAGCGCATCATTTACTCGGTCAGGTTGAAAAAATACTTTATGAAAATCTATTCCTATCGGTATTCGTGTTGCTTTTAAATCATCCAATTTCTGTTCTACCTGTTTCCCTAATTTAGTAATATCTGCTCCCGATTGCATAGCGATAGAGATACCTATGGCTGGAACTCCATCATAAGTAAGGGAATTACGCACCGGTTCTTCATACCCTTTCTCTACCCGAGCAACATTACACAACCGTAACTGATCATCTTCATGCCCTTGCAAAATAAGATTTTCAATATCTTCAACACTGCTGTAACTGTCATTAACGGCAACACGCAATCGACTATCTCCACTTTCAAAATAGCCGGAATAAACGGTCTCGTTCTGTCCTTTTAAAGTAGCCAACACCTCAGCAGGATGTACCCCTAAATTAGCCATCTTTTCCTGGATAATTTCAATATTAATACATTCTGCACGGTCTCCATATAATGATACTTTCCCTACATCAGGCAAAGACTGCAATTCCCGCTTCACCAACTGAGCATAATCCATCAACTCCTCATTGTCAATACCATCTCCCGTTATGGCATAAAACATTCCGAAGACATCTCCGAAATCATCCATGACAATCGAAGGACGAGCTCCTTCCGGCATTTGAGATTGGGCATCTGCCACTTTTCGCCGTAACATATCCCACATTTGTTGAAGCTGGTCAGGAGGAACCGTACTTTTCAACTCAACCGTAATCTGTGAGACATCATTCAAAGAACGTGATTCAACACTTTTTACGTTATTCATGGAACGAACAGCTTTTTCCAAAGGATCTGTAACTTCCAATTCCACTTGATGAGCTGAAGCGCCCGGATACGCAGTAATTACCATAGCCATCTTGACTTGAATTTCCGGATCTTCAAGCTTGCTCATATTATAAAAAGCGAATATACCTCCTCCCAATAAAACCAAAATCAGGAAGATTACCAACGGCTTATTCGACAACGCATATTTGGACAAATTCATTATAACAACCCTCCAATATTGGTTTTAGATACTGGTTTTAAAGGTTCTACCCGCTGTCCTTCTTCCAAGCTACGTAACCCGGCCACAACAACAATTTCTCCAGCTGTAATTCCTCCCGAGACAAGCATTACCCCATCTTTATGCAATTCAACAGGCTCAACCATTCGTTGTGTAATTGTTTGGGAAACAGGATCATAAATCCAAACCGCAGAACCGCCATCTTTTTCAAAAACAGCAGATAGTGGGACAGCTACTAAATTACGTTCATCGGGTTTATAATAAATGGTTACATTAGCATTCATACCCGCGCTCAATGTATCCGCTGCCGCAGAAGACAGCCGAAAACGTACATTATACAACTGGTTCAAATTTGCTTTTTGTGCTATCCCTATCAATTCCAAAGGGAAAATGACACCTGGTAATACATCCGCTTCACACTCATAGGCATCAAATCGGTGACGGCGAATATAATCACTGGCAGGGATGTTGATTTCCACTTCTAAACTCTGAGCACCAATAATAGCAACAACGGGAGTACCTGCTGCAACCGTTTCTCCTGCTTCAAAAAATTTCTTTTGTACATATCCGTCAAACGGAGCCAATAATTTTGTATCTGCCAAAGCATTTTTATTGGCTTCATACTTAGCACTTACCTGTTGCAATCCATAAAAAGCCTTATCCCGGTCATTGTCCGGCGCACTTCCCCGTTTTTGCAATTCGATAACCCGTTCCGCCTCGGCCTTTACCTGGTTATATTGAGCCTCCGTTGCAGCTAACTGTGTCTCATAATCCCGAGGATCTATCTCTGCCAATAAATCTCCTGTTCGGACATACTGCCCTACTCGAACAGGTACACGAGCAATAGGTCCTGCTACACGAAAAGCCAAATTTACATCTGCCGCTGCCCGAACCTTTCCGGGATATGAAATCCGGAAATCTCCTTCATACAACCGAACGGTATCCACCTTTACAACAACTGATTCTTCCGATACAGATTGCTGCGAACGACAACTGAAAGTTCCCCATACAGCCAGTCCGAACAAACAAATCCAACTTCTTCCTTTCATATTAACTCGTTTTAAACTATGTTATCTAAAAATATCTCTCCTCTCCATATATTTGGTCCTAAGAGAAAGTTCTGCCACAAAGGTAAAACGGAGAAAAAATTTTACATAGACTAAATAGACGGAATAAATGTTCTAAAAGTCGCACATATTTGACAAATCAAAAATGATTTTTATCTTTGTTAAAAACCTAAGACATGAAAGGGACTCCCTATTTTCCAGACATTTTAAAATCAGCCCCCCAACAAACAAATACTCAATTCAGTTGCATTACATTAAATGCAGAAACATTAAAAACATCAAAATTATCGGAAATACTTTCTCAGGCAGAAGGGGTCGTTGCCATCTTTTGTTTGGAGGGAAATATCAATGCTTCTATTGATGAACAAGAAACACCAATAAAAGGGGGGGATCTTTGTATTTTTCTCCCTCGCAATTTATTTACCTTTTCTCAGGTTTCCCCTGATTTTAAAGGAAACATAATCATTGTTCCTCCTGATCTAATTGCCAACTTAGATGCTCATATTACCATCACTTATTTTCTTCACAGCCAGCAAACACCTGTCATTCATCTACCTAAAGCAGAACGAAATGCTTTACAAGACATATTAAAACTCACAGAATTACATGCAGCTCGAACCAATCATCCTTATCATAAAGAGATACTTCAATCCATCCTTATGATTGTACTATATGAAATATGTGCCATTTACCAACATACCGATCCCATACCCGGAGAGCGAAAAAATGAAGCGTTATTACAGGAATTTTTACGATTAGTAGAAATGAATTACAAAGAGCAACGGACATTAACTTTTTATGCTCAACGGTTAAGTCTAACTCCAAAATACTTATCTTCTGCCATCAAAAAGTTGTCAGGACATAGTGCTGCTGAATGGATTAATTACATTTTATTGTTAAATGCCAAGTCCATTTTAAGAAGGTCCAACATGACCATACAGCAAACCTCTGATTATTTAAATTTTCCCAATGCTTCTTTCTTTGGCAAATATTTTAAAAAATATACAGGAATGACCCCTCGTGAATATAAGGTCAAACCTTATAAAAATAAAAAATGAGGATATGTCATAATTGTCTCCTTCCAAACTTATTTTATAAGTTCAGACACACTCTTTTACCTGAGTAAACTTTCTTAATCCTCCATGCCTTTATTTTGATATTTTATTAGAAGATTTTATACCATTGTATTTCTAACAATACTTCTCTGGCTTCCTCAAAAATCTGAAGTTATAACAAGATTCCAATCAATACACATTTAATTGTCTTATATATATAAGGATAATTAAATGTACACCTTCTCCATATCATTGTATTCCTCAACCCCAACCAATAAACATATTTTGTTATTTCATATTCCCAAAAACAAAGTTTCATACTCTCCCGGTCATAAAAAGGGTGTAATTCTTCGTTTGTTAAATTTTCAATCCAAAAATTTACATTTAGGTAAGATTATTGTTTGTTTGTAAAAAAACATAAAAATATATGGAACAAAAAACAACCATAGCCATCATGGGAATAGGAAGCGTCGGCGGATATATCGGAGGAATGCTCGCCCGACATTATCACAATAATACCAATATAGAAATCCATTTCATAACCCAACAAGAGACTGGGATGGCCATACAAAATAATGGGCTGATTCTAAAGACCGTACATGGTACATTCCAGATTTTTCCTGATAAATTATGTTTGCCCCAAGAAGTGTGTGGAGTTGCCGACTATATTATTTACTGTATGAAAAGTTATTCCGTCATCGACTCCTTGCCCGGGTTAAAACTTCTCCTTCATCCCAAAAGTATTATCATTCCTTTTATGAACGGAATAGAAGGTCCGGAACAACTGAAAAAAGCTTTTCCTGACCATAAGATATGGGATGCCTGTGCTTATATCGTAGCACATCAGGAAACAGAAGGTAAAATAGTAGAAAGTGGCGGATATCCCCAATGTTATTTCGGCAGTCAATACAATGATCGGGAACAGACAAAACAATTTGAAGAATTATGCCGAACAGCTGGCATCAATCTCTCTTTTAAAACAAACATTATGGAATGGATATGGGAAAGATTCAGTTATATCTCTCCTTTAGCTACCTTGTCCACAGCCTACAACTTAACGAATGGTGATATTTTATCCGATTCTTTATTACGAGATCGGTTATTCACTTTACTTCATGAATTCGAACAAGTAGCTCTATCTCAAAAAATCACATTACCGAATGATTTAACGTCCAGGAATTTAAGCAGAATGTTAAAATCTCCGTTGAACATGATTACCTCAATGCAGCGTGATTATTATGCAGGGAAACCTTGTGAATACGAATCCCTGACCGGATACATCGTACGAACAGGGACAATGGCAGGAGTTGCTGTTCCCGAATACC
This sequence comes from uncultured Alistipes sp., assembly GCA_949296295.1. Taxonomy (GTDB): domain Bacteria; phylum Bacteroidota; class Bacteroidia; order Bacteroidales; family Rikenellaceae; genus CASDZK01. The sequence goes on from CASFOM010000117.1 coordinate 13,991, forward strand.
GAACCTTGTATGAACTAATAAAATCAGGAGTACTTCTCAATTCTACTTCGAACGAGGAATAATAACTTTTAATCCATGTTCTATACAAGAAACCGTCAAAGGACAAAAAGGACCTGATTCTCCATCCATATCTACAGCCAAATGATCATCACTGGATATATGTAAACAACGGCTCTTAAAATGAACGACACCTCTTGGATAACGTGTCTCATTACCACTAAGGAAATGGAAAACCGTTTTAATGGTATCTACGACATTATCCCCTTTAATGATCAAGACATCAAGCAAACCATCCTGAACATTGGAACGGTATGCAAAATTCATATTCCCTGCAGTACGTCCATTAAACACAAATATAATCAGTAAGGAATCATCAAATATAATCTCCTGAGAGTCTATTCGTAAATGTATTTTGCGGAAATTAGGCAACTCTTGCATACTACTGAAATAATAGGCTAATTTTCCGAATGTATTTTTCATTA
>CASFOM010000118.1 GCA_949296295.1 uncultured Alistipes sp.
ACAAGTACCAATATATAATATTACTTACCTGTTTACATCGCTGGCAAATAAAGTTCGAATCTGAAAATTCCATAAATAACCTAATTTACCCAAGTTTTAGTAGAACTGCCCGGAAGACTGTTTCCGGGCAGTTCTCTCAAAAATGGGAAATAGGGTTGTATTATGATGAAGTTACAAGGTCCCACGAAAAATAACTCCTATGGATTCCTGATTACCCCTTTCAAACATACGAAAGAATACCCTCAACAGGAAATGTGGGAAAAATAAACAGATAAAAGCTCGGAAAAAGATAATGGGTTGTGTCAAGGTTTCATCCCGACACAACCCATTTAAGACAATGAAAAACGATAAACCGAGAACGGTTACATCGCCGCCTCTAAGATACGACGAACCGTTGCAGGATCAACATCTCCCCGTTCGCCCAACTTCCATCCCCGGTCTGAGAAACGTTTGACAATAGCATCTATCGTAGAGGTCCCGATACCATAATCTGATAAATGGGTACGAATACCCAACGATTCAAAGAAGTTTCGCGTATGTGAAATGGTGGCATCTATACGCGATTCCCGACTGCCGGCATTCACGTTCCATACCCGTTCCCCATACTGCAACAGCTTATCCCCTTTCGGTTCGCGCAACACATCCATCAGCGCCGGATAAACAATGGCCAAAGTAACTCCATGATCCAACCCATGCAAAGCCGTCAATTCATGACCAATCATGTGAGTCGTCCAATCCTGTGGAACGCCCCACGCTATATAGCCGTTCAAGCCCATCGTTGCCGCTATCATGAAATTAGACATCAAATCATAATCGGCATGATTTTTCATCAAGGGACCCGCCAACTCTTTTAACGTTAACAGAATACCCTCTGAAAAACGATCCTGAACCCTCGATTCCGAAGGATAAGTAAGATACTGTTCCAACACATGGGCAAACGTATCGACAAGACCATTCGCTACCTGACGATCCGGCAACGTAAAGCAATAACAGGGATCCAACACCGAAAAACGAGGGAAAACCCCGTCATGATGAAACGGTAATTTCTCTCCCGTAGAATAACGGGAAATCACTCCGCCGTTATTCATCTCGGATCCTGTCGCAGGCAACGTCAATACTGCTGCCAATGGAACAGGCTCAATAGCTTTCAACAATGATGAATCCAACAAGAAATCCCACAGATTGGCTCCGGAATAACGCATCGCACACGACACAAACTTCGTTCCGTCGATAACCGAGCCTCCCCCTACTGCCAACAGAAAATCAGAACCGGAACTCCGGGCCAACTCTACGGCCTGTATCAACGTCTCGTATTTCGGATTCGGCTCTATCCCGCCAAACTCCGTTACAACATGGCCTTCCAATGCCCGCATCACATCATCATAGGCACCATTCTTCTTGATACTCCCTCCGCCATACAAAACCATAACGCGTGCTTCTGACGGTATTTCCCGGGAAATGCGAGCCGCACTCCCCTTCCCGAAAATCAATTTTGTCGGGTTCTGTGTAATGAAATTTTCCATAATACTATTGAATAAGTAATTCTTCCTCTTTACGTTTCGGAACATAATGAACACCCGCACTGTCCCGGTAATATTTCACATCGCCGGAATGGACATCCACCACTTCCACTTCCTCAATCGGATAGCCCAACGCCAGTACCAATACCGGTTCAAGGTATGGAGCAAGAGACAAGTGCTGCGAAAGCTCAGCCTTACGAATTGTGGCTATGATACATCCTCCCAACGACTCCGAAACAGCTCCCAGCATAAGCGTTTGTGCCGTTATACCCTGATCCCACTGACTATGGTCCGACAACCGGCTATCGTTACATATCACAATATAGGCGGACGGTCGTTCCCCTTCTGCCGGTTCCCAGCCTCCCAAGTAGCCTGCCCACGATAAGGTAGAAAACACCTTTGAACAAAGCTCCGGGTTATCAACAATCTTGAACTTCAACGGCTGCATATTGCGGGCCGAAGGGGTATAACGGGCCAATGACACCAATTTTTCCAATAAAGACCGTTCCACTCGAACAGACTCCCGGAAACGACGGCGGCTACGATTGTTCTTCACTAATTGTGCAAAATCCATCTTTTAATATTTCAATAATTTAAACAAATTGATATCCGGCCATGATACTGACCGTACCGCAGATGCGGTCTTATTGATAAAATCATTCCAAAAGGATTCCTTAAACGATCGGTAATTAGACAAAACAACGAAGGAATATTCATCATCAAGACGCATCAATACCGTAGAGGTACCCGGTAGAGAACCGGTATGGTTCCATGAAGGATAACCGAAATAGGTCTGATTCAACAACGATTCCGATATCAAATCAGGAACGACCGGGTTACGGTCTATATGAACGATAAACCGAGCCAAATCGGCCGCAGAGGCAAGCCACCCTCCATGGGCATCCATACGGGTTACATTAAAGGGACGGGGGGAAGACCAATCTTCCGGTTCCCAATAATATTCCACTTCATTCTTCACCCGCTCCTTGGACGTATTCCCTCCTATGCACATATGTTTAATGCCACAGGGACGCAACAACGCCTTACGGACAAACTGAGCATAAGGCATTCCCGTAACTTTCTCTATCACTCGGCCCAAAATCAGGTATCCAAAATTGGAATAGTAGTAATTCGCACCGGGAGCCGTCGCCAAAGGACGGTGCGCCAACAGTTCCCGAATCAACTCATGCTGTCCCAAATCATCATACGAGAACATGGGATCATTCGGCTCGTTTTGCCATCCTCCCTTATGGTCCAAAAGATGACGGACAGTAATTTCATCCTTCCCAGAGCCTGCCGGAACAGGTCCAAAATCATCGCCTAAAACCGAACCTGCTCCAAAAACCTTATCATCCAACGACAAACGACCTTCATCCACCAACATCAATATAGCAGCCTGGGTAATCGGTTTGGAGATACTCGCTATGCGAAACAAATTCTCATTGACTGCAGGAACATGATTCAACGTATCCTGATAGCCGTACGCATGAACATAAACCAATTGCTCATTCTTTACTACCGCAACGGTGACACAGGGAAGGTGATAGGTACTCCGAAGCTCCTCAATGACTTCATCAAACGCCGGGACAGAAGGAAATGACTGTGACTTATCGCGACAAAGACCTGAATTACTTAACAACAGAAAAGAAATCAAAATACAAAAAGAAAAAAAACGTCTCTTGTCCATAATTCCATATACTTTAACACTTGAACAGGTAAATATAAACATAAATAAGAAAACTATTATCTTTGTTTGCAAATAAATTTAACCCCTCATGAAAATATCCGGATATCTTTGGGCCTTATGCCTCTATGCAGGAACATTATGTGCCGCCACAACAAATGATGATATGAAAATCATCCGGGAACGGATGATACGTTCCTATTACGAAACAGCTCATGAAAGCCCCAAATTACAGGAAATCATACAGAAAAAATTAAGCCGAGTCAAAAATTCCGACAACATGGTGGAGACCGTCAGAGAAGACAAAAGTGATGAAAATGTCCGCCATTTCCTCGAAAAAAGCTCTCCTCTCGGAGCATGGGAAGATTTGAATTACAAAGACAAACGACAGAGTTCATGGGCTCCGGCGGAACACGCCCGGCGCATTATGTTGATGAGTGCTGCCTATGCCAACCCCAATTCCGCATATTACAAAGACACTCTGCTGGAGAAAGCCATTCTGAACGCCATGGATTACTGGTTCGCCGGGAAGTTTGTCTGCCTTAACTGGTGGTACAACGAAATCGGAGTTCCCCGCCTCCTAGGACCTGCCTTCCTGATCATGCAGGACAAGATGAGTGAAAAACAGCAGAAGCAGGCGGTGGAATACATGAGTAATGCGCGGATTGGAATGACCGGACAGAACAAAGTATGGTTGGCGGGAAATGTATTAATCAGGGCTTTGCTTCAAAATGATTCCGCATTGTTTACTCAAGCTGTAAACGCCATCCGGGAAGAAGTGGCCGTATCGAAAAATGAGGGGATACAACCCGACTGGAGTTTTCACCAGCACGGGCCTCAGCCTCAATTCGGAAATTACGGATTGGCTTATCTCCATACGATGGCCGGATGGGGACGGATGTTGGAAGGAACTCAATTCGCTTTATCCCCAGAACAAACGGAAATATTGCGAAATTTGGCCGTAGAGGGAATGTCAAGGACCATCTGGAAAGGATATATGGACGTCAATGCCTGCGGAAGGCAACTCTTCGAAGGGGCCCAACAGGGAAAAGCGTTGGCTTACGGAGAGGCGTTGGTGGATATGGCCCTGGCAGATCCTGACCAGCAGGAGGTGTATGCTCAGCTTTATGCCTGGAACCTGTTGGGAGAAGGGGAAGATCCCCTGTCCGGATTTCATGAGTTTATCCGTTCGGATCTCAGTCTCTTCCGAAACAGGGAATGGATGGCCTCTTTAAAAATGTCTTCCGAACGAATCATCCCCTATGAGATTGTGAATGACGAGAACCTCCAGGGATATAACCTTTCGGACGGCGCGCTGATGTTATACAGGACAGGAGGAGAGTACGACGATATTTTTCCTGTCTGGAAATGGAGAATGATTCCGGGAGTAACCGCCATCTATAAAGACGGGGGGAAATTCCCGATAAAAACGGGCGGATACCGTACCGGAAAGGCGAAAAATACAATAGCAGGGAGCTTGATTGCTCCGGACGGCATGACGGGGATATCGGCCATGTGTGTTGAAAAGCCCGAAATCAGGGTGAGGAAATCCTGGTTCTTCTGTGACGACTATATTTTATGTTTAGGCTCCGGAATAGAATCCGAGGAAGATACCGTATATACTTGTCTCAACCAATGTTGGACAGACGGAACAATAAAAAGACGGGATAAAGGGAACAACCAGATAATAGAACATGGAGGAATAGGATACATGGTGCCGGTACAATGCGAATTAATTGCAGAAATAAACCGGCAACAGGGACAATGGCGCGATGTGGCACGTTTTTACTTAGACACGGTGACTTTATCC
>CASFOM010000119.1 GCA_949296295.1 uncultured Alistipes sp.
GCTTCTACAGCATCTGCCATCATACAAATCGTTGTTTCTTTGGATACCGGTAATGGACCAGGATAACGAAAATCTGTTTCTTTTAATCCTTCTGGACCATGCTTCTTTATATAATTATGATAAAAATAATAAATTCGAGAATTCCCATGATGAGAGCTGATAAAATCAACCAATACTGACGGTAAATTATACTTGCGTGCTAACTGAATTCCATCTGTAACATGCTTTTTAATAATCTCTGCACTCTCTTTAGGATCTAACTCTTTATGTGGATTGTAATTACCTGATTGATTTTCTATAAAATATAGCGGATTACAGGTTTTTCCTATATCATGATATAACGCTCCTGTTCGGGCATAAAGAGGATTTGCCCCTATTTCCTTCGCCGCAGCCTCTGCCAAATTAGCTACCTGCAAAGAATGTTGAAAAGTACCTGGGGCTTTTTCTGCCAACTCTCGTAATAAAGCCTGATTGGTATCACTTAATTCAAATAATGTAATATTGGTTACAAAACCGAACAGTTTTTCAAATAAATAGATTAACTGATACAACGTAAATAATAATCCTGCATTAGCTACAAACCATACTAACGTTCCCCACCGGATATCCTGTAAACTATTTTCCTGCATAGCGGATATAGCGATGTAACTAAGTGCATAGGTCAACAAAATTACTCCTGCGGCTCTAATTAAACGTCCCCGCAAATAGAAACTACGTGACACAAGGATTCCTGCCAATCCTGAGAACAAATTAATAAAAAACATTTCAAACGGGAACGGGGTAATCACAGCACAAAGCATCAATACCGCAACATACTCAAAAATAGACATCCGCAAATCATAGAATGTGATGATAAAAAACGGAACTAAAGCATACGGAATAATATAAACGCTCAAAAATCCCGTATCTACCACCAACCGGGTAAGGCCCATCATCATAATATAAATGAATAGCAGAAAGAGTACATTCCCCGTTTTCTTTGAAAATTCTTTTCGGAAATAAAATAAAAAGATATAAGACAAAGCCAAAATAATAGAGACATAAAGGAAATTTCCTCCTATAATCTGCCAGTTATTAAACCGTCCTCCCTTATTCAAATAGGCCGTTCGGTATGAATCCAATACGGAATATATGTGTTCATCAATCATTTGTCCCTCTGACACCAAAGGAGTTCCTTTAGACACAAAACCTTTAGAAGCAGAAAGTCTATCTTGTTGCCTTTTCAAATCAATATCATTCAATTCTCTGTCATACAACAAATTAGGAATCACATATCGATTTAAGTCAACATGTCCGGGAAAAACAGACAACTCCGACCAGGATAACAATCTGTTCTTTGCCGCCTGATCTGTTAATAAATCTTTTCGTCGTACAGTATGAATCGTTCCTCCATAAACAACCCGCACATAAGTTGTATCTGTTTGAGCCGCTTCCTCTGCAACCCCTATAATACCTGTCCGATAAAGAGTGTCCAACAATGAAAAAAGCTTGGCTTGAAGAATTGAGTCTTCTTCTCTTTCTATCGGAAAATCAGTCTTTATTAATGTTAAAACCCGATTATACGCAGTACTGTCTACATGATAAATAGGAATATAATTTCGATGTACCGATTCCAAATCACGACGATACTCCTTAGGTGTTTTAAGTATCGGAAAATCAAAAGGAGCAGACAAAGAAGGATAAGACCAGGTTTCTCCTTGACGGAAAGTATATTTAAAAACACCACTTTGCGGCATTAATGCCGTTAAAATAATAGCAGTAATAATAAAAGCAGGTATACTGAATCTCTTTTTCATAAATCATCAAACAAATATATCTATAAATACAAGACTAACAAATAATAAATATATGTCATTATTAAGCATTGATTATTTTATCATTGAACGATTTAAAACCATCTCCCAACGTTTCATGAGCATTAACTACAACCATAAATACATTGGGATCTACACTCCTGATATACGACTGAACAAGAGCCAATTGACGACGGGAAACCACAACAAACAACATCTCCTTCTGTTGCATGGTATACATCCCTGACGTTTTAATGATGGTTCCTCCCCGATCTAATTCATCAATAATATATTCTCGGATACGCTCCGGTTTCTCGGATATAATAAACAACAATTTATCATTAGAGCCTCCTTCCACAATATAATCGATAACCATAACATAAACATAGATAGCAATAATGGAATAGAGAGGCAACTTCCAGTCTCCAAATACAACCAATCCGGCAATAACCACTAATGATTCCGTAATAATCATACTTCGAGAAAGAGGTTGATGTAAAAAGCGTGTTATCAACATAGCTATAATATCTGTTCCTCCTGAAGTAGCCCGATTTCTAAAAATAATCCCCAATCCTGTCCCAACAAACAATCCTCCAAAAAGAGAAGCCAACAACAAATCATTACTTAAATCAATATGTCCTCCCAACATAGTTGAAGGATCTGAACCGAACATCGTTCCAAAAAAATTCATTAACAAAGGGGTTAACAAAGCTGATACTATTGTCTTTGCGCCAAATTTAGCCCCAAACACCCGAAAAGAAATCAATAATAAAGGAATATCCATACAAAGTCCGAACGTTCCCACCTGTATATCCGGGAAAAAATGATGTAACACAATCCCTATACCATAGATTCCTCCTGGCGTAATATTGTAAGGACTAATAAATAATACAAATCCCAATGCCAATATCAACGATCCCAGAAAGATAAGAGCCCACGAGGTAAACCATTGCTTTGTAAATATCCGATCTGCCAATAATACAGTTTTTTCCATATAATACAAATAAACATCGATAAAGCAGTAAAGATATAAAAAAAGATAATGGACAGAAAAACCATAATCTCATCTCCCTTTTATTCTACTACATTTTTGATAATAAAAACGGTTTCCCTATCTTTGTGCCGCATTACGGCAAAAAGATATGATTACTGTTTTATTATTAATAGGTGCTTACTTGTTAGGTTCAATCCCCAGTGCGGTATGGATCGGGAAACGTTTTTACGGAATCGATGTCCGAGAACACGGAAGCCGTAATGCTGGAGCAACCAACACATTACGAGTATTAGGACGCAAGGCTGCATTACCGGTTTTTATTATTGATTTTCTTAAAGGATTTGTTGCTGTTAAATTAAGTTTACTTGCTCCTCATTATGCCGATTATCAAGCCGATTCTGTTGAATTGTTTACTCTCCAAATTACTCTTATTGTTGCGGTAGTATTAGGTCATATATTCCCTGTATTTGCGAAATTTAAAGGAGGGAAAGGAGTAGCTACCCTTGCGGGGACTGTCCTATCCATGGCCACCTTCCCTTTGTTGTTGTCCATGCTTACTTTTTTTATCATATTGGCATTATCCCATTATGTATCATTAAGTTCAATTACTGCCGGCATCAGTTTTCCCCTTTATTTAGCATTCATCTTTCATGAAGACGAGAAAATGGTTGGTTTTGGTATTGTTGTAGCCATTGTATTGCTCATCACTCACCGGAAAAACATCCGTCGCTTGCTAAATGGGACTGAATCTAAAATCTATTTATTTAAGAAAAAATCTTCTTAATAACCCAAATCAATAAGAAGTGTTCTTATTGTAAACTGTTTATATCCAGACTAAGTTACCTCATCAAAGAAACGCTTATTATCCTCATTTAGTCTCTTCTTTTTATCAACTCTTATACAACTTAGAGGGGTTGCGTCAATTTTCATTTTGACACACCCCCTCTACAATTCGTATTATTAGAATATAAATATTTTATTATCTAACACATGAGCCTTGTTTCACTTCATGTTCCGGAACCACTGCTACTAATTTTCCAGTCGCATCTTCCGCCATTAAAATCATACCTTCTGACTTGATTCCTTTCAACTCTCGAGGTTCTAAATTAACCAACACCAACACCTGTTTCCCGATTAACTCTTCCGGCGTAAAAAATTCAGCAATACCGGAAACAATGGTTCGAACATCAATTCCTGTATCTACAGTCAACTTTAACAATTTTTTTGTCTTGGCCACTTTCTCTGCTGCTACGATTTTTGACACCCGAATATCCATCCGAGAAAAATCATCAAAAGAGATACTTTCTTTACAAGGTTCCACTTTCACTTCTTTAGCTAAATTAGCCATACGAGCAGCTTCCAACTTAGCTAACTGCACTTCTATAGCTTTGTCTTCAATCTTTTCAAACAACAACTCCGGTTTCCCTAATTGATGACCAACAGACAGGATAGAATCATTCCCCAATTGATTCCAACCCAACGAACCACATTGTAATAAATTCAATAACTTATCCGCTGTAAAAGGCATAAAAGGCTCTATGGCTATTGCCAAATTGGCTGTAATCTGCAAGGCTGTATTTAAAATAGCGGCTACTCGAGATGGATTTTCCTTAAAAACTTTCCACGGCTCTGTATCGGCCAAATACTTATTTCCCATACGGGCGATATTCATGGCATCTTTCAGTGCTTCCCGGAAACGATAATGCTCAATATTATTCTCCAAGGATATTTTAATAGCCGACACCTCTTTCAAACAATCCCGGTCATAATCCGTCAAAGTCTCTGCAACAGGAACTTTCCCTTCAAAATATTTAGTCGTCAAAACCAACGTCCTATTTACAAAATTTCCTAAGATAGCGACCAACTCGTTATTATTTCGTGCCTGAAAATCTTTCCATGTAAAATCATTATCTTTCGTTTCCGGAGCATTGGCACACAATACATAACGCAAAACATCCTGTTTCCCCGGAAAATCCTGCAAATACTCATGCAACCAAACAGCCCAATTGCGAGAAGTAGAGATTTTATCATTCTCTAAATTCAAAAACTCATTAGCTGGAACATTATCCGGTAAGATATATTCTCCATGAGCTTGCAACATGGACGGAAATACAATACAATGAAATACGATATTATCCTTCCCTATAAAATGTACCAACTTGGTTTCGCTATCCTTCCAATACTTTTCCCATTCCGGAGTCAGTTCCTTAGTAGCGGAAATATATCCAATAGGAGCATCAAACCAAACATACAATACTTTCCCTTCCGCTCCTTCTACCGGCACAGGAATTCCCCAATCCAAATCACGACTTACAGCACGAGGTTGCAAACCCAAATCTAACCAACTTTTACATTGTCCATATACATTGGGTTTCCATTCCTTATGTTCTTCCAAAATCCAACGACGTAAAAATGACTCATAACGATCCAATGGTAAGAACCAATGTTTCGTTTCCCGCAATTCAGGTACAGCTCCGGTTATCGCGCTACGAGGATTAATTAAATCCGTAGCATTAAGCGTCGTACCACATTTTTCACACTGATCCCCATAAGCTTTTTCATTTTGGCAGTGAGGACAAGTTCCTGTTATGTAACGGTCTGCCAGAAATTGACCTGCTTCCGGATCATAATATTGCATGGTTGTCTGTTCTATGAATTTTCCGTCATCATAAAGTTTCCGGAAAAAATCAGATGCCGTTTTACGATGCATTTCAGAAGAAGTCCGAGAATAAATATCAAACGAAATACCCAATTCTTCAAAAGAATTTTTAATAATGTTATGATACTTATCTACGATATCCTGGGGAGTAACACCTTCCTGACGAGCTTTGATAGTAATGGGAACCCCATGCTCATCCGATCCGCAAACCCATAATACATCTTCTCCTTTCAGACGTAAATAACGCACATAAATATCTGATGGAATATATACTCCGGCCAAATGTCCAATATGAACCGGGCCATTGGCATAAGGCAATGCCGACGTTACCAGATAACGTTTAAATTTCTTCATATATCTCGTTTTATATAAATAACTTTTACCATTGAGGATAGAAGAAACAGGGAATATATTCCGTTTCCCAACTTCCATCCAATGTAAATAAAACAACTATCAAATCAAAATATACCTCTTGAGACTGTAATCCATTACTTTTTACCAAAAACTCTTGAGCAGTCCGACAAATCGAGCGCAATTTATTAGAATTCAAAGAGCTGGATAAAGTATCTTCATTCCCTTCTATCCTTGTTTTAACTTCTACGATACGTAGTGTAGGGCCATCCAATGCTACAATATCAAGTTCTCCATGCTTACCATGCCAATTCCTCTCCACAATAATCATCCCTTGTTGCTCAAGCCATTTAGCAGCAATCTCCTCTCCCCGGAGCCCCACTTCTTGATTGTGATTCATAAACGATGCAACAAAAAAGACAAATCATCTTTGGCTTGAAACTCTTGGGGAGCCTGGCCATATCGAAATATGCGCATCGAACGGGAACCGATTAATTGAATTTTACCGTCCTGAATCTCCAACATACATCCTTCCCGTAACCCCGTTACAGTCACAGCAGGATTAGCTGTGATAAATTCTTCTATACGCTGTTCTCGAGTTTCTCCTGCATGACCGTCAGGATGAGCATCCAAATAGTGTGGATTAATTTGAAATGGAACCAACGACAACGTTTCAAATGACAAAGGTTGTACTATGGGCATATCATTTGTCGTACATAAAGTAGGACAAGCCACATTAGCCCCTGCACTCCATCCGATATAAGGGGTTCCGGACAGTACCCGGTCTCGAATAGGAGCCATCAAACCTTCCTCCTGCATCTTACGCACCAAATGAAATGTATTTCCTCCGCCAACAACTATTGCTTCCGCTTCCAGAACAGCTTGCACAGGGTTTGAACTCAAATGAACAGATTCTACGACAATTCCCAATTCATTAAACCGAGATTGAACTTTTTTCAAATAAGCATCAAAAGAAAAGGTTACCGCAGCGTACGGAATAAACAATACCCGTTCCACAGCAGAAGCATTCAGAAATCTTCCTATTTCTGTTTTAGGATATTCCAAATAAGCCTCTCCTGCATTCGTTGAATTACTAATCAACAACAGTTTCATAGGTCATAATGTTTAAATTACAAAGATAACGGTTTATTCGGGACAAGCAATTCCAATAACCTCAGAAAACTACACAGCAAACAAACCCGAAATCAACTGTACTGCCAAAATCAAAAAGACCATAGCTACCGGATAAATAGTAGCGTATGCTACGCTGGGAGCGGTACTATCTGTCATCGAATCGGCAGCAGCCAATCCTGGCGTACTGGTCATTCCCCCCGTCAAAGCTCCCAATAAATCGAGCAAATTCATCCGAAATCCCCAACGGGCAACAAAAACGGCAACAAGCATGGGCATCAACGTAATCAATGCTCCTGCAATAAATAATTTCCATCCGTTTGCAGCAAATGTATCTACCATGGTAGCTCCCGCCGAAGACCCCACTCCTGCCAAAAAGACCAACAACCCCAATTGTCTAAGCAATTGATTGGCAGAAGCAGAGATATGCCAAACCAACGGACCTGTTTTTCCCACAGAACTCAGAACTAAAGAAACCAACAATATACCCCCTGTCAAACCAAAAGAGAAAGCAAAACCTTCTCCAAAGGAAATCACTATTTTTCCAAATAAAGTACCCACTATAATCCCCAAAGCTACCGGCAAAAAGTCTGTATCGGAAAGCCGTTTGGTATCGTTTCCCAACATTTTCTGCAACTCCTGCAAATCCGGTTTGCTTCCCACAATGGTCAGTTTATCTCCAAATTTCAATTGTAAATCAGGAGTAGGAGTAATATCAATACCGCTACGGCGAACACGAGTAATCGTACAATTAAAATTCTTATGGATATTCAAAGCTGCCAAACTCTTATTCACAATATGTTTATTGGTTACCAAACCTGTTTGCAAGTCCAATACTTCCCCCAAAGGCATATCTCCCTCCAACGATTCTCCTAAAAATAAAGTCAATTCATCAAGAGCAGTGGCTGTTCCTACTGCCTTAATCTCATCTCCTTCCTGAAGTATTGTGTCCGCTTTAGGCATAAAATAATTAGTTCCTCGTTTTACACGAGAAATAACAGCCCCTGTCACAGAACGAATTTTCAATTCTGCCAAAGAACGATTAAAAACAGGAGGATTGGTTACCCGATAAACACGATGTGATATCTCCGGATACTGTTCTGTCTTCCTCCCTATTAATTCTTTTTCTGCTTGTTGAACATCAATGCGCAACATACGAGGCAACAACTTTACAAACAAAATTACCCCGATTACACCAAAAGGGTAAGCAATCCCATAAGCCACAGCAGAAGCATCCCCTGTCAGTTCTCGAGCAGAGGCCAACCCCGGAGTGCTTGTCAAGGCCCCTGTAAGCAAACCCGTTGTTTGTGCCGCATCAAGATTAAAAAGATATTTGGTAACAATAGATGTCAATGCTGCCGTTCCTATAATAACTGCGGCCAACACCAACATTTCTTTTCCTTTCGAACGAAAAGAATCAAAAAAACCTGGCCCTGCCTGCATTCCAATCGTATAAATAAACAACACCATTCCGAAATCACTCAATGAGTTAGGAATAACAATTCCATAATGTCCAAACAACAATGCAATAAAAATGACAGCCGAAACATCAAGTGAAATACCCTTAATTTTTATGCGTCCCAACATAAATCCCAACGCAACAATAACAAAAAGAGCAAAATATGGAGATTGGAGCAGATTCATCATCACTCAAAACACAATTGAAATTCATCGCAAAGATAGTTATTTCCTCCTTTCTATGGCAAAAAGAATACCGTAATGAAATATATGCTTTCAAAGAAATATAAAACAGTAAAAAAGTTTTCCGCTCAAAACTTTTTTAATATGAATTAACACTATACCTTTGCCCCGAAATAAATGCTCGATTTTATTTAACGAGGATAAAATTAATAACAAATAATATGAAGATAGTCAGAACGATTGACGAATTAAAGCAAGCCATTAACGAAAGACGTTCCAACGGCTTCGTAGGATTTGTCCCTACTATGGGGGCTTTACACGAAGGGCATGCTTCTTTGATCGACCGCTGTCGTCTTGAAAATGCGACAGTCGTAGTCAGCGTATTTGTAAATCCTACCCAATTTAATGATAAAAACGATTTAAAAAACTACCCTCGTACAGAAGCGGCAGACTGCACCTTATTAGAGAATCATGGTGTTGACATTGCTTTTATCCCTTCTGTAGAGGAAATTTATCCGGAACCTGACACCCGTACATTCCATTTCGGAATTTTAGAACAGGTTATGGAGGGAGAACATCGTCCAGGTCATTTCAACGGAGTGGCACAAATTGTCAGTAAACTTTTTTCATATGTTATGCCTGATAAAGCCTACTTTGGAGAAAAAGATTTTCAACAAATCGCTATCATTAAAGATATGGTTCGTCAACTATCTTTATCGGTAACTATCGTAGAATGTCCTATTAAAAGAGCAGAAGACGGATTAGCTCTCAGTTCTCGTAACACCTTGTTGACTCCAGAACAACGCGCTATTGCTCCGGTGATCTACATGACCTTGAAAGAAGCAGTAGCAAGAAAAGCATGGAGCAATGTAGAAGAGGTACAAAAATGGGTAGTAGAACAAATTGATTCAAACCATTTCATGAAAGTTGAATATTTTAAAATAGTCAATGCCGATACTTTACAAGATATTTCTTCTTGGGACGAACCTTGTGCCAAACGAGGATGTATCGCAGTCAAAGTGGGAGATATCCGTTTAATCGACAACATAAAATTCTAACGCCATGCAGATTGAAGTATTAAAATCTAAAATTCATCGTGTATCGGTAACGCAAGCAGACCTGAACTATGTAGGAAGCATTACCATTGATGAGGAATTGATGGAAGCGGCCAATATCATTGCGGGAGAAAAAGTTGCCATTGTAAACAATAACAATGGGGAACGGTTCGAAACTTATGTTATTCGTGGAGAGCGTGGAAGCGGATGCATTTGTGTAAATGGAGCGGCAGCACGAAAAGTAGCCGTAGGAGATATCCTCATTATTATCTCGTATGCACATATGGATTTTGAAGAAGCCAAAACTTTCAAACCTTGGGTTATCTTCCCTGATACAGCTACCAATCGATTGGTTAAATGAGTTTTACCCATTAAAGGGACATCGAAAGGACTTGGCTATTCCAAAGTTTTTCCATAAGCCGTTTGGAAATTTAGATAAAATGATATACTTTTGTACCGCATTCCTCCTGAAAAGGAATCACAAGGTCTGATGGCCGAGTGGCTAGGCAAAGGTCTGCAAAACCTTGTACAGCGGTTCGAATCCGCTTCAGACCTCATGAAAACCGCGTTGTAAGAAATTTACAACGCGGTTTTCGTTTAAATTTATTATACATTTGTCGCGTAAAATTTCTCCGATATAAAACAATAAAAAAGAAAATATGAAAAAATTTATCGAAAAACTACGTGTTGAAGATTGGGTGGCTGTATGGATGTCTATTCCTTTGCTTCTATTGGCAATTCTTTGTCCAAAAGAAATTCCTAATGTCCCTTCTACTCTTATAGGAGAAGTAGCATGGTACAATATTGCAATACTTTTCATTATTGTCCTGATTGTCCTTTATGTCGGATGTATGCTTATGGGGCGTCCTGTTCGTGGAATGCTCCCATCCCTGATAACCGTATTTGCCATCTCTTTGTTAGCACAAGTAGTAGCCAAAATACCTTTTATCAAAGAATACGGTTTTGAATCTGTTTTCTTCTCCGTAATCTTTGGACTATTGGTTCGAAACTTATGGCATATTCCTGAATGGATGAAACCTGCAATACAAGGTGAATTTTTTATTAAAATAGGGGTAGTTTGCTTAGGTGCTACCATTCTGTTCAGTGATGTAATGAAATCAGGAATTTTCGGTCTGATACAAGCCTGTTTAGTAGTAGCCGCCGTATGGTTTTTTGCCTTTTGGATCTCTCGACGTAAAGGAGTAGATGAAAGATCCGCTATGATTCTATCCAGTGGAGTGTCCATTTGTGGAGTATCCGCTTGTATAACCGCAGCTCGTGTGGCAGGAGGTGATGACAAGAAATTATCATACATCGTCTCTTTGGTACTGATTATCGTCGTTCCCATGATTTACCTCATGCCTTGGTTAGCCAGCATAATATTACCTCATTTATTTGAACCGGCCATAGCACAAGAAGTTGCAGGAGCATGGATTGGAGGTACCGTAGATACTACATCAGGAGTAGTAGCCTCAAGTGAAATGGTCGGAAAAGAAGCATTATCCCATGCCGTAATCATTAAGGGAGCCCAAAATGTGCTTATTGGAGGAGTCGCCTTTTTCATTGCTCTTTATTTATCTACACGAAGTAAAACAGGAAGTTCTCAAAAGCCATCCTTAAGTGTTGTGTGGGAAAAATTTCCTAAATTCATTCTCGGATTTATTGCAGCATCCCTTGTTTTTAGCTTACTACAATCAAACGGTTATTTTATCCCTGATGAAAAAGGGAAACTTTTGGAACCGGGAGTAGCCAAAATGTTCTCTACTCTTTTCTTTTCATTAGCTTTCGTTTGTATTGGACTGGATACCCGATTAAAAGAAATTATTTCAAAAGAAAACAGAAATCTGTTAAAAGCATTTCTTTCAGCTCAAACATTCAACATCATTATAACATTTATTATTGCATGTTGTCTGTTCGGTATTCTAAAACCATTATGGGCATAGATAAATAATTCATCA
>CASFOM010000120.1 GCA_949296295.1 uncultured Alistipes sp.
AAAGTTTTAATACTATTGTTTGAAATACAATGAAATACATTTTTAGATGTATTGTCCCAATAGAGAATCTGATAGATTTATCTTCTTGTTAGGTAATAAAAAAAGATTTAAACTAAGAAATCTGTCAAATTTACTTAATTTAAATCTTAATAAACTTTTATTTTTTCTTCGTGATCCCGGCGGGATTCGAACCCACGACCCACAGCTTAGAAGGCTGTTGCTCTATCCAACTGAGCTACGAGACCGATTTATTTCGAATGCAAAGGTAATGATCTTTTTTATTTTCGCAAAAAATAAAGGTTAGCTTTGATTCATAATGATTACTTTTTTACCAACTCATAGAAATTTCACCAAAGATTACATCCTATTTATATCATTGAAACAGAATATATTTTTGCATCGATTGGTGAAATTATATCTTTGTGATAAATTTTTAAGAGTAAAAATGAAAAAATTGATTCTTTATATTCTTATTTTTGTTCTGGGTGGAGTGAATTTAACCGCTTGTCACTCTTCTATGCAAACATTTAAAGTATTGCAGTTCAATATTTGGCAAGAGGGTAGTGTCGTAAAAAACGGTTTTAATGCCATTATCGATGAAATCATACGAAGTGATGCCGATTTTATAACCCTTAGTGAAGTCCGCAATTATCAAAATACAAAATTTTGTGACCGTATAATAGAGGCTTTACAAGAAAAAGGGGAAAAATACTATTCATTTTATTCCGATGATTCAGGACTATTAAGCCGATATCCCATTATAGACAGCGTGACCGTTTTCCCTTTAAAAAATGACCAGGGGAGCATTTACAAGTTAATTGCCGACATGAATGGTCAAGAAATAGCTGTTTATACGGCTCATTTAGATTATAGAAACTGTGCCTATTATGATGCTAAAGGTTATGATGGATGCTCTTGGGAAAAACGTATTCCAGTTACGGATGTTGATTCTTTATTGGTCTTAAATAGAAAATCGATGCGTGATGATGCGATTGCTTTATTCATTCAGGAGTCTGCAAAAGACAGAGCAGCTAAACGTATTGTTATTTTAGGAGGCGATTTTAATGAACCGTCACATTTGGATTGGGATAAAACTACTCAAGATATTAGAGACCATTCCGGTATGATTGTCCCTTGGGATGTATCCATTGCTTTGGAACAAGCAGGATTCAGGGATGCTTATAGAGAACTATATCCTGATCCATTAACTCATCCGGGCTTTACTTATCCCGCAGATTGTAAAGATGTTGCTCTGGAAAAACTTTTATGGGCACCAGAAGCTGATGAACGAGAACGCATAGATTTCATTATGTATGCGCCAGCTCCTGGGTTAAAATTATCTGATATTCGCCTGATAGGTCCCCAAGGGAATATTTTAAAAGGACAACGCATTACAGAAAAAACAGAAGATCCTATTTTAAGCCCATTGGGTACATGGCCCACAGATCATAAGGCTGTTTTGGCTACATTTCAAATAAACCGATAAAAATAAATTTACCTGATGGTTTGATTTTTATTGTAAAGCCAATAATTTAGAAAATAGTTCGGCCATTCCTGCTGACGCACCTTTCTCTATTAAATGAATACCCGGGATTCTGGCAACTTCCGGGATATGAGGGTCAATCAAAAAGACAGGTACCCCTTGAGGAACATAATGCAATAACCCGGCAGCAGGATAAACTACTAAAGAAGTCCCTATTATAACAAATATATCTGCTTGCTGCACTAATTTGACAGCTTTTTCAATATTGGGAACCGGCTCGCCAAAAAAAACAATATGAGGCCGTAGCAAAGAACCGTCGGCTTCACACCGAGTTCCGGGTTTTAACTCCCATCCTTCTAAATCATATATCAGTTCCGGATGAATACTACTACGTACTTTTTTCAACTCTCCATGCAAATGCAGGACAGAGGAACTTCCTGCCCGTTCATGTAAATCATCAATATTTTGTGTAATTATTTTTACATCAAACATTGATTCCAAGGCAGCAAGTTTTCGATGTCCTTCATTGGGTTGTACCTGATACAACTGTTTCCTCCGTTCATTATAGAATTGATTGACTAACTCAGGATTTCGCGCCAAAGCTTCAGGAGTACAAACGTCTTCAATACGATAGTTTTCCCATAATCCGTCACTGTCTCGAAATGTTTTTATACCGCTTTCTGCGCTCATTCCAGCACCGCTCAATACTACTAATCTTTTCATACTCCCATAATTTAAAATTCCGAATATACAAAGTTAGTAAAATGCCGTTAAAGTTTTATTTTTGTATAAATTTTCAATAACATGAATTCACGAAAAAAAGCAGTTTTCAATTGGAGTGGAGGGAAAGATTCAGCATTAGCTCTATATAAAATATTACAACAAGATGAATATGAAATAGAAGCCTTACTTACAACGATTAATGCCAACAGCCGTCGTTCTTCCATGCATGGTATTCCGGTATCTTTATTACAGGAACAGGCTGATAGTATCGGGTTCCCTTTGTATATTGTAGAAATAGCAGAACAAAGTGGCATGAATGGGTATGAAGAAGCCATGCGGGCAGCTATTTCCCATTTTCAAAAACAATCCGTAACCCATTTTATTTTTGGCGATATCTTTTTAAAAGATATTAAAGAATACAGAGAGAAACAATTGGCTCCTTATGGTATAACCGTAGTAGAACCTTTATGGGGCTATTCTTCTCGGGAAGCCATGTCGGAATTTTTATCTTCTGGGCTAAAAACCATTGTCATAACAACCATGGCCGACTCCTTGAATCATTCATTTATAGGAAGGACCATTGACAAACAATTCATTGAAGATTTACCCCATCATGTTGATATCTGCGGAGAAAACGGGGAATACCATACTTTCTGTTATGCAGGTAGTATATTTCGTCGTCCTGTCTCTTTCCAAATAGGAGAACCGTTATTCAAATCTTTTCCCGTAAAAAAAGATGATGGAACAGAACAAATTTATAGTTATTGGACCACTCATCTGGAATCCACGCCCTATAAATATAAAGCAGAGTAGGGTATCCCTGTTTTAATAATGGCATGACTATTGATTTAATGAACATACATTTTCTTATGTATCAAAAATAATTAATAGTCATTTTATCATGTATTTTGTGTGGTATATCTTAATTGGACTAATAGCAGGATGGTTAGCCAATTTAATTGTTAAAGGAAGTGGTTCAGGATTAGTTGTCAATTTAATTGTCGGAATCATCGGAGGATTTTTAGGCGGTTGGATTCTAAGTTTATTCGGTATCCTGGCTGTAGGAACCATAGCCAGTTTAATCACTTCCGTTATCGGAGCAATAATATTATTGGGAATAGCTGCCTTGATTTCCCCACGACATCATCGTAAATAAAAAAATACCTCTTAACCATTTTTATTTTCTATAAAACATTTTCAAAAATCGATTCAAAAAGTCTTAATTATCGCTATCTTTGAGGTATCGGAACCATTTAATTATTGAAGATACCATCATGATAAGAAAAGATTTTTTGAAAAGAGTAGGCTGTATAGGATTAGGAGCCATAGCAGTTCCTGATATTGTCAAAGCAGCCATGGCTCCTGCTGAACAGCCCAAAGCTCCCAATTTAAAGTTATCTGATAATACAGTCATTTTATTTCAAGGTGATTCCATTACAGATGCCGGAAGAGATAGAAATGCAGAAGGAAATGCCAACCAACAAAATATGTTGGGGAATGGATACCCTTTATTCACTGCATCTCAATTGCTTTGTAGTTACCCGACCAAAAATTTGAAGATTTACAATCGGGGAATTTCCGGAAATAAAGTGTTCCAATTACAAGATCGTTGGGAAAAGGATTGCTTTGAAATAAAACCCGACATACTCAGCATATTGATTGGTGTAAACGACTATTGGCATACCAAAAGTAGTGGTTATGATGGTACCATAGAAACCTATGCGAATGATTACAAAAAATTATTAGAGGATACAAAAAAACAACTGCCTGATGTTCGTTTGGTTATTGGAGAACCTTTTACGGTAAAAGGAGGTTCTGCATTAGACGATAGTTGGTATCCTGACTTTGACGCTTATCGTGAAGCTGCAAAAAAATTAGCCAATGAATATGATGCCGTATTTGTTCCATATCAATCTGTTTTCGATAAAGCTCTAAAACAAGCTCCTTCTACCTATTGGAGTCCCGATGGTGTTCATCCGTCCATGGCAGGAGCTCAGTTAATGGCTAATGCATGGTTAGAAGCCTGTGGCTTATAAAAATAAAAACTAATAAAGAGAGGAGTTTCTTCCTCTCTTTATTAGAAACAACAATTTAACATAATGTATATTATAATTCAAATATAAATTTAAAAAATCATGCGGAACAATGGCTTATTATATGGTTTATAATAATGGTTTGATTCAAGCAAAGGCTTCTTGCATTGGCTCTTTATTTTTAATTCTTTAACTCATTTCATTTTTCATATAGTTACTTGGATTCATTCCAGTATGTTTATAAAATAATTTGGAAAACTGAGATAAGTTAGGAATTCCTATTTCTTCGGCTATTTCTTTAATACTCATACTGGAAGAAATCATTAATGTCTGGGCTCGTTCTATTCTTTTTTGTTGTATGTATTGATTTGGAGTCATACCATTTATGTTTTTAAACAAACGAGTAAAATAATCTGGATTCACACACATTATTTCTGACAGTTCCGTAACATATATTTTTTTATCTAAATTATTATTGATATAATTAAATACATTTGACATTCTTTTATACTTATCTTCTTTAATATGGGTTAATTGGCTATGGATCAGAAATCGTGAGAACAATTGAAGTAGAATTCCTCTACTTTCAATATCATTTTTAAATTCACTTTCTGATTTTTCCCTGTTTTTTGTAAATATATCAGGTTTATTATCATATG
The DNA here is from genome assembly GCA_949296295.1 of uncultured Alistipes sp. Classification (GTDB taxonomy): domain Bacteria; phylum Bacteroidota; class Bacteroidia; order Bacteroidales; family Rikenellaceae; genus CASDZK01. The sequence continues at coordinate 4,899 of CASFOM010000120.1, forward strand.
CTTTAGGATCTGGATCGGTTATTTGACAATTGGGATTTAATTCTATAAATCTCTGTACCAGATACTTATCAAAAACCGAAGCTTTCAGTTTATATTTAATATCCGTATATTCAAATATATTCTTACCTCCCAGAAATTGGTCAAGAAAACAGATATAATAATGATCTATAAAATCTTCACACTCATATTCATGAAAAGTAAATTTGGGAACAATAAACAAATCTCCTTCTTTTAATTCATACTTTCTACGATTCATGTATAATTTTGCCTCTCCTTTTTCTATAAGATATATCCGGGTAAATGGACTAATCACTTTTTTATAGCTCCATTCTCTTCCTGCTTTATAAAATCCAGCATAGATCATGTGTAATAAAAGAGTATTCTGACAATTCCTGTATTTCATTTGTTTCTCGTTAAAGTTCTTATTTGGTTAAAAATAATCAATTATGTCGGTTTTTGCAAAGTTTTGTGTCATAAATAATTTATTATTATAATTTTTTAAAACTAATTTTGTAATAATCACTTGTATATATTTTAATACTTATATATAAGTATAGTATTTTGTAATTTAGCTATTAAATAATTCGCCAATCTATTTTTAATTACTAAAATAAAAAACGTATTCTGTGAGAGCGTTCCAATATCAATAATAATAAAATAAAACACTCATTATTAAATAATTAAAATAATTAAAATTTATGGATAGACGAAATTTTATCAAAGCATTAGTGGCAGGAGGAATGTTTATAGCAATGAATCCTATTTTTTATGCCTGCTCCCAAAAAAGAAAGGCATCCCTTCAAGCTTTTAATATCGACTTTAACTGGGGAGAAGGAGGTATTAATGGTTTTCCTGCACCAGGAACCTGGGCTGATGCAGATCCTAAAGAACATATCCAATGGTATGAGGATATGGGGTGTACAACTGTTCAAACATTTGCTGTTTCCTGTAATGGATATGCTTGGTATAAAAATGGATTTGTTCCCGAACAGCCGGGTTTACAACACGATTTCTTACCTGAAATGGTCCGCTTAGGGCATAAACGGGATATGGAAGTTTTCGGATATTTTTGTGCTGGAGCGAATACCAAATGGGG
>CASFOM010000121.1 GCA_949296295.1 uncultured Alistipes sp.
GTGTTTGAATCTCCCGAGGAGGAAGCATTCTTTGGATTAGGACAACATCAGGCCGATGAATTCAACTATAAGGATAAAAACGAAGAACTGTTCCAATACAATACAAAAGTGTCGGTCCCTTTTGTCGTTTCCAATAAGAATTACGGAATATTGTGGGACAGCTATTCATTCTCCCGTTTCGGCGATGTGCGTGACTATCTCCAATTGAATCAGGCTTTCAAACTCTACGACAAAGAGGGAAAGGAAGGGGCCTTGACAGGTACTTATCTTCCCGCATCCTATTCACAGGCTGAACCCATTGTACGTCGAGAAGATTCCATCTATTTCGAACATCTGAAAACAGACAATCTCTCCCAGGTGGTCAACCTTCCTGAAAAATTCCCCTTCTCCGGCGCTCAGGTCCTTTATGAGGGAGAGATAGAACCTTCGGAAACGGGTGACTTCCATTTTATCCTTTATTACGCCGGTTACACCAAAGTATATGTGAACCGTCAGCTTGTCGTCCCTGAACGTTGGCGTACCGCCTGGAATCCGAACAGTTATAAATTTACCGTTCATTTGGAGGCAGGGAAACGGGTCCCCCTGAAAATAGAATGGAAACCCGATGGCGGTGTCTCTTATTGCGGGCTGCGCGTCCTGACTCCTCTGCCCGAAAAGGAGCAGGGAAAACAGTCCTGGTGGAGCGAGATGAATCCTGAAATAGACTACTATTTCGTGGCGGGGGATAATATGGATGAAGTCATCAGCGGCTATCGGACCTTGACCGGAAAGGCTCCCATTATGCCTAAATGGGCAATGGGCTATTGGCAGAGCAGAGAACGTTATAAGACACAGGAGGAGATTCTTTCGGTGTTAAAAGAGTTCCGAAAACGGAACATCCCTATTGACAACATCGTGCAGGATTGGAGTTATTGGCCTGAAAATGCCTGGGGAAGTCATGAATTTGATTCCAAACGGTTCCCCAATCCTCAGGGAATGGTCGATTCCATTCATGCGCTGAATGCCAAGTTGATGATTTCCGTATGGCCTAAGTTTTACAGCTCGACGGAACATTATAAGGAGTTTGACAGAAACGGCTGGATGTATCAGCAGGCCGTGAAGGACAGCATACGTGACTGGATTGGGCCCGGGTACATCGGCTCCTTTTATGACGCTTATGCCGAAGGAGCCCGGAAACTCTTTTGGAAACAGATGGAAGAACATCTTTATTCCCTCGGTATCGATGCCTGGTGGATGGATGCCAGCGAACCGAACATCCGGGATTGTATTGACATGGAATACCGGAAGGCGTTGTGCGGTCCTACCGCTTTGGGTCCCTCCGATGAATATTTCAATGCGTATGCCTTGGTCAATGCAGCCGCCATTTATGACGGACAACGCGGGGTGAATCCCGATAAACGGGTATTCTTGCTGACACGCTCCGGTTTTGCCGGATTGCAACGCTATTCCACCGCTACCTGGAGTGGAGATATTGCTACCCGTTGGGAGGATATGAAGGCTCAGATTTCCGCCGGATTGAATTTTGCCGTTAGCGGTATCCCTTATTGGACTATGGATATAGGGGGATTCTGTGTCGAAAACCGTTATGTCGCAGGACAAAGAGAGTATGACAAGAGCGGAAAGGAAAATGCCGATTATAAAGAGTGGCGAGAACTGAATACCCGCTGGTATCAGTTCGGTGCCTTCTGTCCTTTGTTCCGCGCTCATGGACAATATCCTTACCGGGAAGTGTGGAACATTGCACCGGAACAGCACCCTGCCTACCAATCAATCGTTTATTATACCCGCCTTCGCTATAACCTGATGCCTTATATCTATTCGTTGGCGGGAATGACCTATTTTGACGATTATACCATAATGAGGCCTTTGGTGATGGATTTCCCGAAAGACAGGGAAGTGAATGAGATCGGTGATCAGTTTATGTTCGGTCCTGCCCTGATGGTGTGTCCCGTTTATACTTATGAGGCACGCGAACGGAAAGTCTATTTCCCCGATACGGTCGGATGGTATGATTTCTATACGGGAAACCCTGTGAACAACGGTTGGCAGAAAGTGTCTGCCCCCTATGAACGCATCCCGCTGTTTGTCCGGGAAGGAGCGATTGTTCCCTGGGGACCTGATTTGCAATACAGTGATGAGAAACCGGCTGAAACCATTACCCTGTATGTTTATAAAGGTCAAAACGGAAAATTTACCCTGTATGAAGATGAGGGGGTGAATTATGGCTATGAAAAGGGTTCGTATGCCCTCATCCCATTGGAATACAATGAGGCGGAAGCTACCCTGACCATTGGGGAACGTCAGGGAACATTCCCCGGAATGTTGGAGAGACGAATCTTTAATGTAGTGGTGGTAAGTAAAAATAATCCTCAGCCTTTTGATTTGAATGCAAAAGGTCAGAGGGTGGAATATAACGGAGAAAAACAGGTCATTCATTTATAAAAAGAAACTCTTATGAATAAAATGATTTCAACAGCTTTTTTAAGTCTGCTCCTTTGTTGCCTCGTCTCTTGTGTCAAACAGGAAAACCGGGTGCGGGAAAGAACTTCCTTTAATGAAGGATGGGCTTTTTATCAAGGAGAGGTTTCCGGTGCTGCGGATACCGACTTTGATGATTCCGCCTGGAGAAAGTTGGACCTTCCCCATGACTGGGCAATAGAAGGGGCCTTTTCTCAGGATAACCCTTCCGGTACGGGGGGAGGGGCTTTGCCCGGTGGAATGGGATGGTATCGGAAAACCTTTGTCCCTGATAAAAAAGAGAAGGATAAGAAATTCTTTATCGATTTTGATGGAGTCTATATGAATTCAGAGGTCTTTATCAATGGGGTCTCTTTGGGAAAACGACCTTATGGATATATCTCGTTCCGTTATGATTTGACGCCTTATTTGCAGTGGGGGGAGAGCAATGTGATTGCTGTCAAGGTAGATAACGTGGAACAGCCCAATTCCCGTTGGTATTCCGGATGCGGCATTTACCGAAATGTCTGGCTGACCAAAGTGAATAAGGTGCATGTGGATTTGTGGGGAACACAAGTGACTGCCCCTGAGGTTTCTGAAACGAAAGCGAAGGTGTCGGTGGCTACGCAGGTGAAAAATGAGGGAACGGAAGAGGCCCGGGTGACGGTGGTTTCCATCTTGACGGACGAGACAGGAAAGGAAATAGGCCAAACTTCCTCGGAACAACTTGTTCCTAAGGATTCTACGGCTCTCTTTTCCCATCAGATGGATGTGGTGGCTCCTGTATTGTGGTCGGTGGAGGCCCCTTATCTTTATACGGTAAAGACAAAAGTTTATGTGGCAGGGAATTTAATGGATGATTATCAGACCAGGACCGGTATTCGCACATTCCGGTTCGATGCGGGAAAAGGGTTCTTTTTGAATGGGAAATCCATGAAAATCAATGGTGTGTGCATGCATCATGATTTGGGCTGTTTGGGGGCCGCCGTACATCGTCCCGCCATAGAACGACAGTTAAGGATTTTAAAGGAGATGGGGTGCAACGGCATCCGTTGTTCCCATAATCCTCCGGCTCCTGAACTCTTGGAGTTGTGTGATGAAATGGGATTTATTGTGATGGATGAATCTTTTGACATGTGGCGAAGAAGGAAAACAAAACATGACTATGCCCGCTATTTTGACGAATGGTACGAACGTGATTTGACCGATTTGGTTCGTCGTGACAGAAATCATCCGTCCGTTTTTATCTGGAGTATAGGCAATGAGGTGTTGGAACAGTGGTCGGACGCCAATGCCGATACCTTGACTTTGGAACAGGCCAACATGATTCTCAACTTCGGACATGATGCAACCCTGCTGGCAAAAGAGGGAAGAGTGAGCGTGAACAGTTTGTTGTGTAAAAGATTGGTGGACATTATAAAATCTTTGGATAATACCCGGCCCGTTACTGCCGGATGCAATGAACCGGAACCGTATAATCACTTGTTCCGTTCCGGCGCATTGGATATTATCGGGTTTAATTATCATGACGCCTGGTTTGCCGGGGTACCGGAAAAATTTCCCGGAAAACCGTTTATCGTTACTGAAAGTGTTTCGGCGTTGATGACCCGCGGATATTATCGTATGCCGGCCGACTCCGCCTTTATCTGGCCTGTCCGGTGGGACATCCCGTTTCAGGACGATTCCTTTGCCTGTTCCTCTTATGACAACTGTTATACTCCCTGGGGAAATTATCATGAAGGGACCTTACGCCATGTAAAAAACAATGACTTTATTTGCGGACAATACATTTGGACCGGATTTGACTATTTGGGAGAACCTACTCCTTATGGATGGCCGGCCCGAAGCTCTTTCTTCGGCATTGTTGATTTGGCCGGATTCCCCAAGGATGTCTATTACCTTTACCAGTCGGAATGGACCGATAAAAAAGTGCTTCATCTGTTCCCCCACTGGAACTGGACACCCGGACAGCAGGTAGATATGAAGGTTTATTACAACAGTGCCGATGAAGTGGAACTGTTTGTGAACGGGAAATCGCAAGGGGTAAAGAAGAAAGGTCCTGATGATTTTCATGTGATGTGGCGGGTAAGCTATGAACCGGGTACGGTGAAGGCGGTATCGAGAAAGAATGGACAGGTGGTGCTTGAAAAGGAGATACATACTGCGGGAGAACCGGCTCAGATTCGTCTTACTCCCGATAAGAACAAGATACAGGCGGATGGAAAGGATATGTGTTTTGTGACGGTGGAGGTACTGGATGAAAACGGTAATTTATGTCCCAATGCGGATAATTTGGTCCATTTTGAAGTTACGGGAGCGGGAATGATTGCCGGAGTGGATAATGGCAGTCAGACCTCTTTAGAGTCGTTCAAAGCACCCTGTCGCAAGGCTTTTTACGGAAAATGTCTGGTAGTGCTTCAGAACAATAAGGAGCGGGGAACCTTGAAACTTGTTGCCTCTTCGGACCAACTGGCACCTGCTTCCTTGTCGGTAAATGCCGATTGACGTTACAAAGGATATTGCATGGGGAAGACTCCCCGGAAACCGGTAATCAATTCCGTATCCGGTAGTCGTGAGGAAGCATACCTGTCCAGCGTTTGAACAGCGTACAGAAATTCGGCAGGGAAGAAAAACCCAACTCTTCCGCGATTGTTTTGACGGGAAGACGGGTTTCCAACAGTTTCCGTTGAGCCATTTCCATACGTTTCAACGCTATGTGGGTTTCCAGTGACTTCCCCGTCTCATGCTCTATCAAACGGGAAAAATAGGCGGGAGAGAGTCCGAGCCGGGTTGAAAAGTAGGCGGCTTGCGGAAATCCCGTACTCTTTAACCTCCCCGATTCAATATATTCGGCAAGCAAGGACTCATAATGACGCATGAGCGGCTCGTGAAGAGGATGTCGCGTGATGAACTGTCGCTCGTAGTAGCGGGTGCAATAATCCAATAAACATTCAACTAATTCTCCAAGCAGCAGACGGGTGTATCGATCTGCTGCTTGGTGCGTTTCCTGTGCGATGTCTTCCATGCAGCGAAAGATGGTCTGCTTCTCCCGTGCAGAGGGATGCAGTGCTTCCTGAGGATAAAAGGAGAAAAAGGGATACTCTGATATCGGATTGCGAATCAGGTCGGTAGGAAACATCAGGAACCATTCGGCGGAAGAAACCAAGGGAAGAAGATGATGGTGATGTCCGGCGGAACAGATTAATGTCCCTTCTGCAAAATCATAAAATCGGCGTCCATAGAGCGTTTCGCTCTCGGGAGTGTAATTCCGAAAAATAACCGCAGGATATGGAAGTTGCAGAAGAGGAGAGATTCCTTCCGTCCCTGCGTTTTTGATGATTCTGAAACCTGTATGAATGATATCTGCATGCATGGTCGTCCGTTCTATGTTATGCCGTTGCAAAAATAGAAAATGTGACGAGGTTTGATGCCTCAACGGTCAGGCTTCCGGAATTGGGGTAGGAATATCCGGAAATTATATACGGAAAGAAGGGGATCTTCTGGATGATTCATTGTGGATAGACACCATGTCCGAGGGAAGGAACGGATGAAGGTCCGGTATGGGAAAATAGAGGGGGAGCATGTCCATCAGTTACGTGAGCGGAACTCGTTGGGCGTACATCCCACAACCCGCTTGAACATACGGCTCAGATGTTGTGGATATTGAAATCCCAATTCAAAGGCGATTTGACTCGTTGTCTTTCCCGAAGAGAGCAACTGTTCCTTCACCCGCGAAATGATGCTTGTTTGGATGTATTCCGATGCCGTCTTGCCCGTTTCCTTCCGAATCATGTCTCCGAAATAGTTGGGCGAGAGAAATACCCGGTCGGCAAAATATTTGACCGTAGGCAATCCTTGCTGTTGCGGCAGAGGTCCTTCAAAATATTCGTCCAAAAGTCGCTCGAACCGTACTATGATATCGTGGTTTTGAAGGTTTCGCGTGGTAAACTGTCGGTCATAGAAACGAAGACAGTAATCAAGAAGTACGGTAATATGGGCTGAGATTAACCGCTGACTGTGTTTGTCGATGGAATGGTTTAACTCTTTCTCTATCTTCTCTATGCAGTCATTGATAATCTCCCGTTCTTCTTCCGAGAGATGTAAGGCTTCATTGGATTCATAGGAGAAAAAAGAGTAGTTTTTTATCTCTTGTCCGAGCGATGTGCCTCGAATTAAATCAGGATGAAACAGAACTCCTTTGGCTGCCGGAGGACGGACGCCTTTCGGATTGTTCAAGCCGATGATTTGTCCCGGAGCTACGGCAACCACAGTCCCAGACTGATAGTCGTAACGTCCCCGTCCATAGGTCAGCTCTCCACAAACCTCTTCCTTGAGGAAAAGAGCATAAAAACCGATGTTCATCTTGTAAGGAACCAACTGTTCCGGACGCCTTAAGTCAACCACACTGATTAAAGGATGGAGCGTCTCAATTCCAAACAACTTGTTGTATCGGTCGATGGTGTCGATTTGTAAAATTTCATCCATATTCGTTTCCCTTTGATGGAATAACAAAAATAAATTTTTTATCCGGGATAAGAAAACAAGGAAGCAGAAAACAGGAATTTGGGTAAGAAGAACCGTAAATCAGATAAAATCAGGCAGAAAGATACCGAACGTACAAAAAACCGTAATCGGGGTAGGAGCTTCGGGAATTTATCTACAAAAAAAGGATAAAACGTAGGGTATCTTTGCAAAAACAAAAATATAGGAAGATGAAGAAAAAGGTATTGATTCTCTCCTCAAGTCCCCGAAAGGGGGGAAATTCCGATACGTTATGTGACGAATTTTTACGGGGAGCTTCTCAAATGGGACATGACGTGGAAAAGGTTTTCTTACGGGACAAGACCATTCTGTATTGTACCGGATGCAGCAGATGCAGTTTGGAAGGAAAACCTTGTCCTCAAAAAGATGATGCAGCGGAAATTATCGATAAAATGCTGGTAGCGGATGTAATTGTGATGGCTACTCCCGTCTATTTCTATACCATGTCGGCTCAAATGAAAACGTTGATAGACCGTTGCTGCGGACCTTATGTCCGGATGAAAAACAAAGAGTTTTATTTTATCCTGACAGCTGCCGATGAACAACGGGAGAATCTCATGCGCACCGTTGATACTTTTCAGGGATTTTTAGATTGTCTCCCGAATCCGGTTATCAAGGGGGTGGTCTATGGAACAGGTGTATGGCATCCTGGAGAAGTCAAACGTACCCCTGCCATGCAGGAGGCGTATGAGATGGGACGAAATGTATGAGCGACGTTGAAGTGTCTTGGGGCTGTTGAGATCTGTACAGGCTGTCTTTTTACCGGGCGGACTGAAACAGTGCAAGGATATCCGTCAATTCATGAAAAAATAACCAGAGAGACAGCTTCTGAAAAAACGATTCATGTCCGATAAACCTGTCAGAACAACTGATAATCAATTAGGTTAATGCAATAAATCAAGACTGTTGGCAAATGATTATTTTTCAATAGGTTAAAAACCGTTGGATTTTTATCGGACAACAATAAAAAAAACGAAATAAAATGACATTGAATGATTTTTTAGCGTATGTGAAAACGGGCAAGCCGTTGAATACCGATGAAATAGGCCGTTTTATGAACGAAATGAGTGAAGAGGCCCGACGCATCACTTGTCGATTGAACAGTACATATTGTACTCCTGATGAAGTACGTGCATTGTTGTCTGAGCTCTTCGGGCGGACCGTTGATTCCTCTTTACGTGTATTCCCTCCTTTTTACACCGATTTTGGAAAGAATATTAAAATAGGAAAGAATGTGTTTATCAATGCTTGCTGCCACTTTCAGGATCATGGCGGCGTAGAGATTGGAGACGGTTGTCAGATTGGGCATGATGTCGTATTTGCTACCTTGAATCATGGCTTTGCCCCTGAAAAACGTCAGTTTACCTATCCCGCTCCCATTGTCCTAGGGAAGAATGTATGGGTGGGAGCCCATGCTACCATTGTTCCGGGAGTGACAGTAGGAAATCATGCCATCATAGGTGCCGGAGCCGTGGTTACAAAGGATGTTCCGGAAAGGGCCATAGTAGCAGGGGTCCCTGCCCGGCTCATTCGTATTCTCGGAGAAGAGAATCAGCAGGGGAAACAGGAGTAGTTAGAATTCGATGATTTTGTCTATTTTCAAAATCCTTCCGTTGGCTCCATCCTCCATTTTATACTGTATTTGCCGCATCCCTCCACTCGGTGCGGCATTGCTGTCTCCTGTCTTGTATATGGGAAAACGTCGGCAGAATGTATTTTCTACGATAGCCATCTCATCATGTCCCATATATCCTTCGTTCGCTTCCTTGTTTTCTGAAATTTCGGGAAGATGGATTTGACTGACCGATTTCCCGTTGTTCGTAGAATAACCAATCAGCTTGCCGTAACTGCCACTTCCTTTCGAGGTGAGATATACCAGTAGTTCCGGGTAACTGTCTATGTTTAAATCTCCGATTTCCGCATTCGTAACGGTATATCCGGTGAGGTCGTGTTTAAGGATGTCATTGGATATGCTTAATCCTGAAGGTTTTATTTCCAAAGTGTCGCCGGAAACTTGAACTTCAAAGGAAATGGTACTTCCCGGATAAGTTAAGGTCATTTTTTGAAAAGAGGTCGCATTGGAAGAAGATGCTGTTACGGAAGAAGAAGGGATTGTCTCTTTTTTTTCTTCCTTCCCCTGCCGGGAAGAACATGATGCTGTTACGAAAAAACTTAAAAATAGGAATCCTATCCGATTCATAATAAATATTTTAGGGGGAGTAATACTGATTGTTCCAAAATCACTTCTTTACAAAGATAAGGAAGGTTTTTGAAATGAAAAATTCAATAAAGGATTAAACTCTATGGCGTTCAGACAGGGAATATGTGTTTTATCCTATCCCCTGATGGAAAAGGAAAAATCAATACCAATAGTTGTTTTGACTGCTTCGGGAGATGGAATATCTGGTTCCTTCATTCATTTCCTCATAATCGCGGATAAAATCGGAAGGAGGGACAATATGAACATCAAATTCCAATAGACGCATACTCCCTGTGTCGAAATTACCGAACAGACGGATTTGATGGGAGGCATATCCTGTATTCATCTCACTTCGATAAGTGAACCTTAAAGAGGTGGAATCTCCCGGAGGAACAATATGTTTCGCCGGTATGTGGACAATGCATCCGCAGGAGGTTTGAATCTCACTGATTACCAACGGGTGTTTCCCCGTATTTTTAAGTTGGTAAATCACTGATAGCTCATCTCCCGACGGAATGGGATAATAATGACGCACAGGATGTTGGATATCAACGGATGTGGGTTTGATTTCCGTTCGACAGCCCGTAAAAAAGGTCCATAGACAGACCAGCAAAAAAATAAAACTATTCCTTTTCATAAATTTCTATTTCATCACAAGCAGCGGTCATACGTACTGTTGGGTTCGGTTCTATGAGGTACTCTATGAGATCTCCGGAGGATACTTCGATTTTTATCCGGACAACCTGTTTGCTGAATGGTTCACTGCCCAATGTATTTACAGTCTCCGATACGTTGACGGGAATGCCGTTCCGACGTACGGATATATCTTCCGGCAGAATAATTCTCCAGCGGGGAGCGGACAGAAAGCCCGCCTGGATAGTCATTTCACCGTCCTTTCGGGCATTTGTCTTTATTGTAAGCGGACTCTTGGAGAAGATGTACCATCCTGTATGGTAATCCGTCGGGAAACCATAGTAACCGTCCTGCAACAAGGAAGAATCTCCTGCATCATCCCGGGATATCACTTGAAAGGGGAGTCGGGAAGAGAAGGTGGAGGAAGAAACAACAACCGGTAAGGTTTCCCACGTGTCGAGATAAGAGGCCAACGTCCCTTCCGCTTCACGATAATGAGTCATATCGGAGAAGGAACGGTATCCTTTCAAATTGGTTACTGCATCATCCACCAGTGTCGTGTCGTAAAGATGGAGCCGGGGTAAACGCATTAGTTCCAATACGGTGAAATTGAGTGCGGTCAATAATCGGTTCAGTCGCGTACGTTCCGTCCCGTCGCTCCTTTTGGAAAGGCGGGACAAGGAGTCGCGGAAGGTTAGAAATTCAGAAACATCCAAATAGGCGGCAACAGCATCTCCGATTCCGCCATAAAAGGGAAGCTCCTGGTTACGTTCCCGTACCCTCTTTTCCAAACCTGTGTAAAAACGGCTTAATAAATTCCCGGATACGGGATAAGCCCTTTTAAAATAACCTTCGATGAGGGGAATTGGATTGATTGAACAATCGGTCAGCAGAGCCGCAATGACCGGGGTTTGCATATCTTCGAAGGAAGAAAAATCATAACCGCTGCCATTGTAGAAAATTCCGGAAATCCCTGAGTCCAGGAAAAAGGACAAGCGTTCCTGAAGGATGGAAAGGATGGGGAACGGGGTGAGATAATCATCGAAATTCTTTATGTAGTCCCACACGTATAACCGGTCGGTTACCGCCTTCCACCGGACAACGTTTTGACGGAAGGGGGTTGCTGCCGAAGTGAGGTGGCATTGAGGACGCAGGGGAAGGTTGATGGCGCTGATGATGACTCCTGTATTGGCCGACATCTTTTGGGTAGGAGGAGTTTCTGTGGTCAGGTACGACGATGTGAAAAAGAGGTGGGCCGGAAATCGTCGGGCCAGACGTTCCAGAAGGGCTGTTACCGCAGGTGTCGCACTCTTGGGGGTGTTCCCTTTTTGAAGACAAGCCTTGCATTGGCATACAATGGCATTATCTTCCGGCATGATGCAGAATCGAATGCCCGCTCCTTTTTCTCCTGTTCCGTACTGTTCGAGAATAAAGGTTTCAAGTTGGCGGTAGAGTTTTTCGGAAGAGAAGCAGAACTGCTCGGAATGAGCGCTCCCTCCTGTTTGGGCCCATACCTCTTCCGGAAGCGTTCCGTTGAATATTTTTCGCAGGTTGTGTCCCCATAATCCCCAGTCGTCAACGTGGCTCGTACCCATAATTCCCCGCATTTCGGAATCGTTGTTCGTCGGAGAGTAGAGCGCCCGATATTCGAAAGAAAAATCTTGCGCGGTATTTTGGTTGGCTTTCAAGACAGCCGGAGGAAGGTCATTCGCCGATATGCGGCTGTCTGTTTCTGATAACAGCGAAATCCATTGATAAATCAGCCACAACATCGTATCTTCATCCTTTGCGGAGAGGATTACTCCGTTGGAGGTGTATTGGACGCTGTATGCATGAGGCAGTTTGGAATTGACATCTGTAACGATACGAAACAGGGAACTCCCCGAATCTTTGGTGGCAACAAGGCCTGATTTCCCTGACCGGTTGTCCATCTGGATACGGAGACGTTCTGACCACTGAACATCTGCCGACTCCTCTTCCGAGGCCGGCAATACGATATAAGTACGGGGTTGGGACGTCGAAACTCCGTTTTGTTCCGCTATGGAAAAACCGGCAAACAGAAAAAACAGCGGAACCCAAGCAAACATACGGTTAAAAATAGAATGTAAAGTAACCATAAATGCTTATCATGTTTTTATATTTTGTCGTAATGCCATTGTCGGTCGAGCTTCCTGCCGATTGAGAGTACAGGGTATAGTATAATCCGTCTATCCCGATGACCATGTGTTTCCCGATCAGATAACCGCCTCCCAATCCAAACATGACATTGAGTTTCTCAAAAGAACCCGGCATCGCATAATCGATGATATTGGCTTCAGGGGCCGTCCCTGCACCTACCGTTCCGGCCAAGAAGGTGGTTCCGTCGGAAAACGGGAAATATTTGAGTTGGGCAATGAGGTTGAAGTAGGGTTTGTTGTTCATTAAATAGCCGTCCACTTTCAGAGAAGTCCGGAAATAGTCCCAGTTTTTTGCCCCTGTAACCCCTGCGTTAATCAGGTATTTTCCCGTCGCATTGATTGGTTGCGTCTGTAATTTACGGTAACCTCCATGCCCTTCTATTTCCCACTCTTTCGGAAGGTAACAGAGGGCTCCGAAGGTGGCGATAATTTGAGGAAACTGTCGATTGGCCTAACCCAATGTGGTTGAGATATTCCAATGTTTTCCGATCTCTCTGTCCCAGCCCGCGATTAACTGTATCCCTTGTCCGGAGGGGGTAGAAGTGTTGGATTCCGAACTCTCTGAGTCAAGAACGGTATAGGAACCTTGTATTGAAAAACGGTTTCTGGATGCTCTCCTTGTGTAGGACAAAGTGGATATCGGAGCCAATGATTGTCCGTTTATGTAATGACTGAAAAGCATTCCCAGATTGACCTCGTTTTTCATCGAACGACGTCCTAAGCCGTTTAAGTGACGCTTGAAGGCTGCCTGGTCTTCCGAGAAAGGAAGGTAAGGACTTTGATATAACTCGGCGGAATCGTATCTCCGTTGTTTCTCGTAAGCCACCCCTTGAGCATAAGTTAACTGGGGATTGTTGGCGTCATATTTCAAGGCTTGACGGATGATTTTCAGCGCTTCTTCGCTTTTATCCGACTTAATCAAGGCATGGGCAAGCATCTCACTGTTGGCAGAATAGGAGTCAATCAGTGTCTGGTTCCCGGGTAATGAATCCAACTTGGGGGCAAGCCATGCAACGGCTGCTTCGTATTGCTCTGAGTCATATAAAGAGGCAGCTTGTTTTTCAATGAAAAACAGTTCGTTGGGAAATTGTTTCAACCCCTGAAGAAGGTATTGCTTCGCCTTCTCCTCGTCCCCCGTCATTTGTGACGTTGAAACGGCATACGCCAATGCTTGCAGTGAGGCAGGAGAGGCTGTTGTCAGTCGTTCACTTTCCCGAAGTGCTTTTCGCGTATCTCCTTCTTCTATTAACGATTTGATGTATGGCAAGGCAATCTCTTCTGCATATTCTGCCAAACCTGTCCCGGGAAGTGATGAATAGAGAAGGTGCAAGGCTGATTCCGTATCCCCGCTTTCCTCAAATAATTCGGCTTTCATTAATATATACCGCTCACGTGAGGAGAGTAAGGGTTGTAACGAATCCAATACCCGATGGGCCTCTTCGAATTTTTTTAATTTTAACTCCGTATTGTATAACCGGAACCAGGCGGTCCTCTGTAAATCGGGTTCAAGAGCGTGGGCCGTGACGAAATACAGATGAGGTTCCGCCGCTTCATACGCTCCTTCCTGCATCAGACTTTCCGCTTCGGATAACCGTATGGAACACAAATCGGAGGATATCTCGTAATTATGAGGTTGTGATTCATATAACCGGTACAGTACCCGTGTGGCTTCAGGACGATTCTTGTCCCGGTAGAAACGATACTCTTTATAGGTCAGTTCGAAACTGTCCCCTCTCTTTTTTCTCGCTTCCGCCAGATATTTGAAAAATTCTTCCTCTTTCCCCCGTTCTAACGATTCATCAAGCAGGTAACTCAATGCTTCATAGCTCCCGGTTTGTTGGTAAACCTGTTCGTAAAGTCGGAATGTCTCGTTGTTACGCGATTTGCGCGCACTCTCTTCCAGAACGGAATGATAGGTTTGACGAAGAGAAAGAGTAGGGGAAACCTTCAACCGTTCGTTCAACAACGCAAGCGCTTCCGTATCACGATTGACAGAAGCGAGTATCTCGGCTTTTTTGATTGTCAGAGATTCATTGCCGGGAAGAGAAGCCAGCCCTTTCGAAACCGTCGATAAAGCTCCATCCGCATCTCCCTGCTGTAACTGTAAATTCGACAGTTCCAAATAATACGACTCATTGTCTTTCACCTTGTCCGTTAATTCGAGCAATGTTTTTATGGCTTCTGACCGATTTCCTGTTTTCCGTTCCAACAGGTAGTTCTCTTCCAGACGGGCAACATAATCTTTACGCACCGTACTGTCCTGCGGATAAATCTGGTATAGCCGCTCCAATAGTCTGTCTGCTTCCGAATGATTCCCCTGAAGACGATACAATCCAATCTTTTTCCGCCATAAGTCCTGATGGTAAGGATAAAAATCCAATAACTCATTGATGTAACAGATAGCACTTGAATAATATCCGCATCGTTCTTCTATGCTAATCAGCAGATACCTTGCGTTTATGTTTTCCGGATCTTCCTGTAAAGCCCGAATCAAATAATACCGCGCATTCTCGTCTTCCCGTCGTTCGAAATAGTAATTCCCCAACAACTCATTCAGAACCGGAGCGTCAGGATACCATTCCATTCCTGATTTCAATACCACGAATCCTTCCTCCCAGGCTCCTCGCTCAAACAACTGCTTCGCTTCCTGTTCGTAATATTCTATGGGTTTTTTGCGTTCCCCTGCTGTCACCGGCTCCAGAAGCAGTGATTCAAGAAAAAATAGAAACAGCAACAATATAATGGATGTGATTCTTTTCATCTGTTCGTAACGTTATTTGGTTTCTGTGGAAAAGCCTTTCCTTGTCATTTTCCCCCAAACGGCTTTCTTGTTAATCAGGTAATTCCAATATCCTTTCATGGAGAAAAAGACAACCATCGGATGATAAATAAAGGGTTCCAATAAGGCTGCCAATAAAATCCAGAGATAGGACTTGAATTTCTGATAGGAGCCTCCCAATGCATAGTCATTGAATATGACTACTATGGAGAGAGAGGTACAGAAGGTGTAGATGGCTAAGAAGATAACGATGGCTGTATTCCAATTAATGGCTCCCGTAATGGCAAGCACAATCAGTACCACAGTCCCGATAAATTCAATAAGGGGGGCGATTAACTCAAAAAGCATCAGATAAGGAAGCGTAACCAATCCCAATTGACGGTATTTCCTGTTGAAAATAATACGTTTGTGCCGATGAAAGGTTTGAAGTAATCCTCGTCCCCACCGAATACGTTGTCGGGAAAGAATCTTGATATTGGGAGGCCCTTCCGTCCAGCAACATGTCGCAGGAATCTGTACTACCCGATATTTTTTTGAAAAATCACAACAATAACCAACCATACGAATCAACATATCCATATCTTCTGCAAAAGAATCGGGACTGTAGCCTCCAGCTGCTATGGCTACCTGACGGTCAAACAATCCATATCCTCCCGAGACATTCGGCATGGAATTGATGGCAGACCATCCCATCTTTCCTATCAGGAAAGAACGCATATATTCCAAGGTTTGAAATAAGGGTATTAAGGAATGAGGGGGAAGCGACTCAATAATTTCTCCGTTCTTGATTTTACAGCCATTCGACATGGCCATTGCTCCACTTACCGCTATCACATTACTTCGCTCTATGACCGGAATGATGCATTGGTAAATGGCATCACGTGCCAGAATACAGTCTACGTCGGTATTTATGAAATAAGGATAAGAAGCTGCATTCAGTCCCGCATTGACCGCATCTGCCTTGGTCCCTCCGTTCTCTTTGTCCACTACGATTAATTTGGAAAACTTTTTCGACGTCGATTTGAAAAGGCGTTTGAATGGTTGTGTCTTGATTTGTTCTACATAATCAAAGGGTACTTCTACCAGATTAAAATGGCTGATTAGTGTCTCTAACGTTGAATCCTTACTCCCGTCATTTACAATGACTACCTCAAATTTCGGGTATTTCTGCGCAAGCAGCGAATTTACATTCCCCACAATGGTCCGTTCTTCATTATAGGCCGGAGCTATGATGGATACTCCCGGGGTATAGGGACTCTTTTCTATTACTTTTTTCGCGTACGATTCTACGGAGGAGGATTTGCTCCGAAGGATTGTCAGGGATGCCAGCCAAATCAAAATAACATACGAGACAATCATTCCCATCGAATAGATGAAAATAGTATATCCGTAAAAATCAATAATATATTCACTCATGACAGATAATTTGAATCTTGAATTCCTGACACTTTCTCAACATGTTCGAACAATATCCGCTCATGAGGAGAAGCAGTCTCCTTTAGTTCCAGAAAAGCTTGTTGCCCTTCAGCGTTGTAGAGCCACAGACATAAAAGCGCTGTCCGTTTTGTAAACCGGGAGGCCGAGTTCTGATAGGCTTCCCGAAGGAATGGAACAGCCTTCCCCGATTTAATCGCTAACAGACTTTCTAAAATGGTTCTCCGAAGAGTCTCCGGTTGATCGTAATATTCCGCGTACATGGCCTCTTCCGATTCGGCGAATTTCCGTATGCCCATACCTTCAAAAGCTGCTTTCCGAAATTCAGGATTCGGGGAATGGAAATACTCGGTTAAATAGTGTACCTCGGCGGGACTTCCCCAATAGGCTGTCTCCCGAATGAAGAATGCAATCTTTTTCGAATCCGTAATCTGACGCATCAAGGGAATGAAAGAGGGGAGATGTTTGCCTAATTTCTGGCAGTCTTCGAATAATTGATGCAGCTCCATCTCGTCCCAAACCAGAAAATCCTCCACTGTCTCTTTCTCTTCAAAGAAGAGGTAGGGATCGTCCTCATTCGTCAGTATGTAATAGAATCTGGCCGCTTTCCGTAGAGGAAGGTAACGACTGTTTACCAATTGGGACATGAGGTTGTTGGCCAACGGGATGTTCAATACCCGTGCGGCTTGAATGACCCTTAACTTGTCTCGTTCCTTTCCCAAAGCCAGACGGTTTTCCATAAAATTCGTCAGACCAAGCAGGGTTAGGGTGTTTTGTAAGTTTGTAACGGCAATCTCTCCCAGCTCTGTATCGGCACGCAGGGAGATAAACAGTTCTATCCATTTGATGTTGTATGCGTACGACGTTTCTTCAACAAGTTCGGGATGAATCATGGCCGATAGCTCTTCTTCCGACAATATCTTGTCTGCCTTTGCTATGGACAATAGCGGTTCATGATATTTTACATACAGGTTTTGATATCTTTTTTGGCCTGTTTGCGTATAAAGAAACTGCCGGACATGAACAGGCATAACAACAGAACGGCAATGCAGCAAACGATGATGATGGAATAGGATACCTAGACTACCCAGGGATAGTCGGAGAAAAAACCTTGTAGAATACTGAGATAATAGATGATATAATCTAAGCCGCTTAATCCGATTTGCATTTCCCACGGAAGTAATATCTCGCTGCCGTCTCCGCTTTCACTCTTATAATAGATGACGAAGAAAAAAGCAAAAATGAATAATGCTGAAAGAATGAGTATGAAAAATTTTGTAGATTTCCTCATGGTATTTATCCTTTATTCTTTAGCGATAAATTCAGGTATTGTAATTTGGTTGGGACCATGGTCCAAACCTGGGTATTCTTATTTTAGGATGGCTTGTAAAGATTATATTTTTGGTTCTCTCAGACGGACAATAATTTTTATGGTTTGAAATAAACATTCATTATTGACAAAATAAATTAAATAAATCAAGAGATGCAAATAATTTGCCGATAATTATTGCCCTTGTAAAAAATTAATAATAAAAAACAGATAAAAGGTTGTTGAAAAGGTAGAAAAAAATGGAAACAGGAAGGTGAATTTTTATAACTGATGATTGTATTATGGTTGTTTCTACTAATTTTGTACCTTTGGATAAGGTAAGAGACGGTTCGGGAAAATGTGGCATCATGGCAAATCGCTGTTGTATTATTATTGGAATTCAGACCGAGTTGTTTATGTCGGGAAATTCCTGTCGTCCCTGTCCTCGGGGCTTTCATTTTACCGATTCCTGCATGACTTGAAGAGAGTGTGTGGAATTTTTGTTTTGACAGATCTCCTCTTGTCGTTCTGTCGTGGCAGGATTGACGCATAGAGGACTGTTTTGTCTGTTGAGGAAATAATGAGTGATGATAAGTTTCCCGATTCCTTGATTACGTTTTAAAATAAGACTGCGATGAAGAATAAATTGGCTCATTGTATTCATGGCATGGTTTATATGTCATTTCTGTTTTTGATGGCTTGTTCCCTGTCGGAAGAAGAGACCGGTTCTTTGAAATTGTATTTTAACCGACCGGCTTCAACCTGGTTGGAGGCTATCCCCATAGGGAATGGTCGATTGGGGGCTATGGTGTTCGGTGGGGTGGAGGAAGAGAGAATCTGTACGAATGATGATACCTTCTGGTCGGGAGAACCCCGGGATGTACAGAATCCCTCTGCAGCGCAATATTTACCCGAAATACGGCAGCTTTTGTCGGATGAAAAAAATCTGGAGGCGCAGGCTTTGATTGACAAGACCATGCTGGGCCCCTGGAATGAATGTTATATGCCGTTGGCCGATATTGTGTTAAGAACGGAGAAGAAAAATTACTCGGATTATTCTCATATTCTGGATATGAATCGGGGGATGGTAAAAACCCGATATACACAAGACGGGGTAACCTATACCCGTGAAATTTTTGCCTCTTATCCCGAACAGGCTATTGTGATGCGTGTGGTGGCGGATAAAAAAGGAGCGATTGATATGGAGATTGCCTTGGAAAGCCAGATTAGACATCAAGTGAATGTATTGGATGACAAAACATTGGTTATCTCGGGAACGGCTCCGAGACATACGGAACCTCATTATCAGGGGAAACATGCTCCTGTTTACGAGGAGGGACACGGAATGCGTTTTGAAGGACGCATTGTGGTACAGGAAACGGATGGAAAGGTCGTGCCGAACCGAAATAAGTTGGAAGTGAAAGAGGCGTCGTCCGTTACCTTGATTTACGTTGCCGCTACCAGCTTCAATGGATTTGACAAGAATCCGAATACAGAAGGGAAGGATGAAAAGGCCCTTTGTGAGCAATATCTTGGCCGGATAGGTACGAAAAAATACAAGGCTTTACGAGACAGACATTTGAAGGATTATCAGGAATTGTTCAACCGTGTCTCTATTGATTTGGGAACTTCCCCGAGGGATTCTCTTCCTTTGGATCAGAGAATAAAAGAGTATCAGCCGGGTATGGACCCGTCATTGACGGCTCTTTATTTCCAGTTTGGCCGTTATTTGTTGCTCTCTTCTTCCAGACCGGGGTCTCAACCTGCCAATCTGCAGGGGATATGGAATTATGATATGCAACCGGCCTGGAGTGCCAACTGGACGATTAACTGCAATACCCAGATAAATTATTGGCCGGTAGAGGTGGCTAATTTGTCGGAATGTCATTTGCCGTTGATGGATATGATTCGGGAAATTACGGTGGACGGTGCCAAAACAGCCCGGAATTTATATCGCAGCCGGGGGTGGGTGGCTCATCACAATATCGATTTGTGGAGAACAACCTGGCCGGTAGGGGGAACCGGACTCTGGGCAATTTATCAGGTGGGAGGAGCCTGGTTGTGCCAACATATCTGGGAACACTATTTGTTTACACAGGACAAAGATTTTCTGAGGGAATATTATCCGGTATTGAAAGGTGCCTCTTTGTTTTATTTGGATAATCTTCAAAAAGATAAAGAGGGGTATTGGGTAACCAATCCTTCTGAATCTTTTGAGAACATGTATGTTAAACCGAATGGAGAAGTGGGGTGGGCTTGTATTGGTGCGGCTCAGGATATGCAGATTATCAGGTCGTTGTTTAAAAATACGATGGCTGCCATAGATACTCTGAATGAAGACCTGTCTTTTAAATCGGAGATACAGGCAAAATATGAGCAATTGGCTCCCATGAGAATCAGTCCTCGAACGGGACAGTTGCAAGAGTGGAATGACGATTGGGAGGCTTCGGATCCTCATAATGGTCAGGTAGCCCATGGCTGGGGTGTAGTGGCAAGCGATTTGATTACCCTCCGGGGAACTCCCGAATTGGCTCAGGCTTTTAGAAAAACCATAGAGTATCGGAAACCGGGCTATTCCTACAACAGCGGTAGTTGGACAGGTGCTTTCCCGGCCAACTTTTGGGCCCGCCTGGGAGAAGGAGACAGTGTGCAACGCGTCATTGACCGCCATTTTATGAAGGTCCTGAATCCTAATTTCACCTGTAATTTTACAGGGTATTGGGAGATAGACGGGAACTTGGGAATAGCGGCTTCGGTGGCCGAGATGTTGTTGCAAAGTCATGCTGGAGAAATAGATTTGTTGCCTGCCTTGGCAGATGATTATCCGACAGGTTATGTTTTGGGACTGCGTGCGCGCGGAGGCTATGAAGTAGATATGTACTGGAAGGAAAGAAAATTGCAGAAGGCTGTGATTAGAGCCGACCGTATCTCAGAAAAGAAACAGCTTGCCATTCGTTACGGGGAACAGCTTGAAAAGGTGGTGATGAACCCCGGACAAACTCTGACCTTTATTCCCGATTAAGGGGAAACACCATGATTGTCACGATGATACATCATGATTCTTTTTTTTTACATACTTTTGTTCTCAGAAATTATTGAAAAAAATTGGTGATTTAATATTTTGTTCGTACATTTGCGAACAATGTTTGGAATATGGAAGCAAAAAGGGATTATACCGTTACGCAAGAGCAATTGGCAAGATTTGCAAAAGCATTGGGACATCCGGCCCGTATTGCTATTATGCATTTTTTGGCCAAACAGAAAAACTGTTATTTTGGAGATATCCATGAAGAGTTGCCCATTGCCAAAGCAACCGTATCTCAACATTTGAAAGAACTGAAAGAGGCTGGACTTATACAGGGAGAGGTGGAAACTCCTAAAGTAAAATATTGCATCAATCGTGAAAACTGGCAATTGGCCCGCGAACTTTTTAAGGAGTTTTTTGGACAGTGTATCTGTAAATCGGGGGAGTGTTGTGAATAACCCCTTTTTTTAATATTGATGTTCGTTGTTTTGCGAATTACGTTTAACAATATAAATTTACAAAAGATGGAAATTAAGGTATTAGGAACAGGTTGTTCGGGTTGTAAGGCGTTGTACGCTACGGTAGAACAAGTAGTCAAGGAGTTGTCTTTGGAGGCGGTTGTTGTCAAGGAAGAAGATTTGATGAAGATTATGGAATATAACGTGATGACGCTTCCGGCCCTTGTAGTGGATGGCAGAGTGGTTGCCAAGGGGAAACTTTCGGCTCAAGAGGTAAAAGAGATATTAACCCGATAAGTCAGATAATGATGAAACGTTTTTTATTTCTTTTTGTTGCTTGTTGCTTTTCTATCTTAGGAATGGCTCAAACGACTGCGGACACTTATGTAGAAGTTCTCTATTTTCATGGGAAGCAACGTTGCGTGACCTGTAAAGCTATTGAAACGTACACGAAAGAGGTGGTTAATTCCGATTTTGCCGACTGGGTTGAAAAAGGCAAGGTGCGTTTCAAAGAGATTGATATCTCAACTCCGGAAGGTAAAAAATGGGCCGAGAAGTATCGGGTAACCTGGTCTTCCCTTTATGTCAATCTGTGGAAAAAAGGGAAAGAGGAACGTAATGACATGACACGTTTCGGTTTTCAAAATGCTCGGAACAATACGGCTTTATTTAAGAAAGAGTTGAAACAGAAAATCAGTCAATTGCTTCAGAAATAAGGTCTTATGGAGTACTTGCAGTCTTTGTTGGATAACAGTGAAATTCCTGTTATAACCGCTTTTTTACTGGGGTTGCTGACGGCCCTGAGTCCCTGTCCATTGGCCACCAATATTACGGCTATCGGATTTATCAGCAAAGAGATAAGCAACCGCCGTAGAATATTTATCAACGGTGTCCTGTATACTTTGGGACGCATTTTGGCCTATTCCATACTCGGAGCAATACTTATTGCTCTGCTTCGGAAGGGGGCCGATGTATTTGCCATACAAAAAGGCATCAGTCAATGGGGAGAACAGTTGCTTCCTCCTGTTTTGATAGTCATAGGAGGAGTCATGCTGTTTGGGGATAGGTTGAGACTTCCCAAGTTCGGCTTCTCCGCCAATGAAAAAACAGAGCGGTTAAGAGGTGCATGGGGTAGTTTGTTGCTGGGAGTCTTGCTTGCTATGGTGTTCTGTCCTGCCAGTGGATTATTTTATTTCGGAATGTTGATTCCGCTTTCTGTAACTGAGAGCGGAGGATATGGATTACCTGTCGTTTTTGCTTTGGCCACAGGACTTCCGGTCATGTTTGTTGCCTGGATTTTGGCATACAGCGTGGCTGGAATAGGTAAGTTCTATAATCGGATGCAACTTTTTCAGAAATGGCTGAATCGTATGGTCGCGGTACTCTTTATTCTCGTAGGTATTTATTATGGATGTTTAATCTGGGGATAGTTTGAAATTTTGATAAAGAACAGTTGCCTGTTGTCGTTGTTGGAAAACTCTCCGGCATGACTGATTTGTGGAAAGAGTATTGATGTAAGTCTGGGGGAAATTAACCCATGCTGCATACGGAAAACAAAAAAGGAAAAATAGGTGGCTGTTTTTTTTGATTATTTTGTTCGTATAATTACAAACAATAAGGTTATGATACAAAAGTTTGCTGACTGGTTGGTGTATGGTCTCTTGGGATTGGAGGCCTCGACAACATTTGGAGAAGCTCTTAACTTCTTCTTTTATGATATGATAAAGATTCTCATATTATTGTTCTTTATCAGTGTGATAATGGGAATCATCAATGCCTATTTCCCGATAGACCGATTACGCAATTATTTGTCTTCACGTAAATTGTATGGAATGCAATATTTCTTTGCTGCCTTGTTCGGAGCCATCACTCCCTTCTGTTCCTGCTCTTCCATACCTTTGTTTATCGGGTTTGTAAAAGGAGGGATTCCTTTGGGTGTGACCTTTGCCTATCTTATAACCTCTCCTTTGGTAAATGAAGTGGCCGTTGCCATGTTTATCGGAACTTTTGGATTGCGCGTTACCCTGATTTATGTGATTAGCGGTGTTCTCTTGGGGATGATAGGCGGATTTGTCTTGGGGAAAATGAAATTGGAACCCTATCTGACAGATTGGGTAAAACAGCTCCAGCAACATTCTTCTTCCGAGTCGGGAACGTGGGAACAGGAAAATACTCCGTTTGTTCAGCGCCTCCCAATGATTGTCCGTGAAGCATGGGGGATTGTCCGGGGGGTATTGCTGTACATTGTTGTCGGAATAGGTATCGGGGCTTTCATGCATGGCTATGTGCCGGAGGGATTCTTTGAACAATATATGGCTGAAGATAACTGGTGGGCCGTTCCTCTCTCTGTCATCCTTGCCGTACCCATGTATGCAAATGCTGCCGGAATAGTTCCGGTAATTGAAGTGTTTGTGGCCAAAGGAATCCCCATAGGTACCGCTCTTGCCTTTATGATGGCCGTAGTGGGCCTCTCGCTTCCAGAAGCCACTTTATTGAAAAAGGTAATGACCTGGCGTTTGATAGGGATTTTCTTCGGATTGATAACTTTGTTTATTGTTTTGTTGGGGTATCTTTATAATATCGTCTTATAGGGAGAACGAATCGATTTTGGAGATTTGTCACTTCTTTTCTTGTCTCTATTCCGTAATGGTGCTGATTCCTCACCGATGAACCGTTTGTCTGTAAGTTCGTTATGGGATTTGCCGTTACGGATTTTTGTAACAAGGCATCTTTGACAAAACAGCTTTAAACCCTCTTCTCCTTCCTTGGAGAGGATATGAAAAAAACTCTTTAAACCAAAAGTTTAAAGAGCCTTTATTTTTTAGTGATCCAGCTGGGATTCGAACCCAGGACCCCAACATTAAAAGTGTTGTGCTCTACCTGCTGAGCTACTGAATCGTTGCTTGACAAAGAATCGTTTTCTTCGTTTTTGCAGTGCAAATATAAGGGGAATTTTTTAACCTCCAAAATTTATTTGATAAAAAATAAGACAAAAAATAGTGAAGAAAAATAAAATACTGTTCTTATCGTTTGATTTATAGATGGTTGAGCGTGTTCTGATTATTTGGAATTAAAAACATTTTTATTTTGAAATTGAGCAATAATGTGTGTTTTCCTCTTGAAAAGAACGGATAGAAACCATAAATAAGTATGAATTTTGTTGAGAACTGCCTTGTAAACGGGACGAGTGAAATAAAACGAAAGACAAAAGAATGAAAATTCTTCTGAAATGACTGTTTCTCCGATTTTTATCGTACCTTTGAAAGAAATTTTAAAATATCAATTATGAATAATAATATTCAGGAACTGAAACCGCAAAACGTATGGAAACATTTTGCGGAATTGTGTAAGTTGCCACATCCTTCGAAACATGAAGAAAAAGTGCGCGAATATATTGTCGATTTTGCTGCTCGTAACAAAATTGAATGCAGAGTGGATGATATTGGAAATGTTATCTTGGTGAAACCTGCTACTCCCGGCATGGAAGACCGCGCAGGAATAGTAATGCAGGCTCATTTGGATATGGTCCCTCAGAAAAATAGCGATAAAGAATTCGATTTCCTGACCGACTCCATACAACCTTATATCGACGGAGAGTGGGTAACTGCCGATGGAACTACCCTTGGTGCCGATAATGGCCTTGGGGTGGCTGCTGCTCTCGCCGTTATGGAAGATAATGAACTCCCTCACGGATATCTCGAAGCCCTCTTTACTGTGGATGAAGAGGCCGGTATGACCGGAGCCCAGAACCTGAAACCGGATGAGTTGAAAGCCGATATCCTGTTGAATCTCGACTCTGAAGAGGAAGGAGAGCTTTATGTGGGATGTGCCGGAGGACAAGATGTACGGGTTGTTATGCCTTTTGAACGGGAAGCCGCTCCGGAAGAAAATAAGGCATACAGAATCCGTATTACCGGCTTGAAGGGAGGACATTCCGGACTGGAAATTATCCTTCAACGCGCCAATTCCAATAAGTTGATGACTCGATTCTTAGATACGGTGGCTCAGGAAGTCGATATCCGTCTGGCTTCAATAGATGGAGGAGACATGCGTAATGCTATCCCGCGCGAAGCGGAAGCTGTCGTAACCGTTCCTGTACTGTTGGCGGATGTGTTCGAGGAAAAGTTCGAAGAATACAAACAGATTATTGCCGCAGAATACAAAACGGTAGATCCGGGAATCGTCATGTCTTTGGAAACGGTGCCTATGCCTGAAACCGTCATGGATGAATATTCCCAATATACGTTCGTTTATGCGGCTCATGCTTGTCCGAATGGGGTGGATCGGATGAGCGACGCTATCCCGGGATTGGTGGAAACCTCTTCCAACATGGGAATCGTGAAAACGGAAACCGATCATATCGAAGTGATGTTCCTGGTCCGCAGCTCCGTAAACAGTGCCAAGGAGGATCTTTGTGAACGGATTGCTTCCTTGTTCACTTTGGCAGGTGCCGATGTCGAATTTGGCGGAGGATACGGCGGATGGAATCCCAATCCCGATTCCCCCATCCTTAAGGTGATGAGCGAAACCTATCAGCGGTTGTTCGGAAAAACGCCGGAAGTGAAGGCCATACATGCCGGATTGGAATGTGGAATGTTCGGGGCCGTATATCCCGAAATGGATATGATTTCCTTCGGACCGACCTTGCGTTATCCCCATTCTCCCGATGAAAAGGCAGAAATTGCTTCTGTGGAAAAATTTTATCTCTTCCTGACAGAAACAGTGAAAAACGCTCCGAAGAAATAGCTATGTTCGATCTCGATGCCAGATGGTTCGTAATCGTAAATCCCGTGGCAGGAAGCGGACGTGGCCTTAAAGACTGGCCCATCATCAGCAAACTGTTGCGGGATCATGCCATCGGTTACGACGCTGTCTTTACCGAAAAAAAATATCACGCTACCGAATTGGCGGTGGAAGCGGTGAATAAGGGATATCGGCGTATTGTCGTTGTCGGGGGAGATGGAACCTTGCATGAAACGGTCAATGGCCTCTTCATTCAAAAGAAATGTGCCACCACCGATGTCTTGTTGGCTGTGATTGCCGTAGGTACCGGAAACGACTGGATTCGGATGTACGGTATCCCGCGGAAATATACGGAAGCCATCAACGCCATTGTTGCCGGATACAGCTTTTTGCAGGATGCCGGACGTATCAGCTATTATGAATCTTTCGTTCATCAGGTACGTTATATGGCCAATGTTGCGGGCTTGGGATTTGACGCCAGCGTCAATAGAACCTACAATCGTTTGAAGGAACGGGGATTCTATAATAAATGGCTCTATATTATCGGCACATTGTTGATGGTATTTCGGTTCCGTTCAAAGCGATTCACCGTTCGCGTAGATGGTCGGGAAGTGCTGAAAAATGTTCCTGTTTTCTCCGGGGCCATCGGTATCGGCCGATATAATGGAGGAGGAATGCAACAAATGCCTCATGCCGTAGCCGATGATGGTCTCTTTGATGTGACCATGATACGACGATTGAATAATTTGAAAGTTTTTCTGCATTTCCGTTCGTTGTATAATGGCTCCATCTATAAGGTGCCTCAATCCATGTTCTTCCGGGGAGCAAAGATTACGGTGGAATCAACGCCCGAAAGTCCGGTGGAAGTGGATGGAGAAGCCTTGGGATATTCCCCTTTCGAATTTACCGTAGTACCCCGGGCTTTACGTGTTATTGTAGGAGAACGGTTTGCCGAGGCTTCCGGATTGCAGGAAGAGAAATCGGATAAGGAAATGAAAATGTCTTCCTGAGAAATAAAATGCCTAAATTTTTTAATGTATAAATAAGTTATAGAGAGAAACAGTATGAAAAAGTTATTGTACGGATGTGCGGTTATGTTTTGTGCTGCTGCATGTTCGTCGTCGCAACAACAACAGGCTTTGAATGATGGACGGGTAGCCTCCGTATCTTCGCCTGTCGAATGGGTGAACCCCTTGATGGGGACTGATTCCGAATTCCGGCTTTCCAATGGGAATACCTATCCGGCTATCGCCCTCCCTTGGGGAATGAATTTCTGGACCCCACAAACGGGACGTATGGGAGACGGTTGGGGATATGTGTATGACGCTCACCAGCTTAGAGGATTCAAACAGACGCATCAGCCCAGCCCCTGGATTAATGATTACGGACAGTTCGCATTAATGCCTACTACGGGAAAAATTGTCTTTGATCAGGATAGTCGTCGCAGTTGGTTCTCTCATAAGGCGGAAGTTTCCAAACCCTATTATTACAGCGTTTATCTCGCCGATTATGATTTGACTGCTGAAATTACCACAACGGAACGGTCTGCCCAGATGATTTTCAATTATCCGGAAAATGAAACCTCCAGCTTGATTATCGATGCTTTTGACCGGGGTTCATATATAAAAGTCATCAAGGAAGAGAATAAAATCGTGGGATATACCACCAAAAACAGTGGAGGAGTGCCTGAGAATTTTAAAAACTGGTTTGTTATCTATTTGGACAAGCCGATTGAAAAGGTCTCCATTTGGTGCAACGACCAGTTAAAGGAGGGAATGACCGAATTTAAAGGAGAACATGCCGGAGCTGTCGTAACCTATGCTACGAAAAAGGGGGAACAGGTACGGGCTCGTGTCGCTTCTTCCTTCATCTCCTTGGAACAGGCTGAACTGAATCTGAAACGGGAAGTGGGGAACGATACTTTTGAACAGACTTGCCAGAAAGCAAAAGATATCTGGAATAAGGAGCTGGGAAAAATAGAAGTAAAAGGCGGGGACTATCCCGATTTTCAGACCTTCTATTCCTGTATGTATCGTTTAATGCTTTTCCCTCGTAAGTTCTACGAAATCAATGATAAGAACGAAATTGTCCATTACAGCCCTTACAACGGAGAGGTATTGCCGGGGTATATGTTCACCGATAATGGCTTCTGGGATACTTTCCGGGCTGCATTTCCTTTCTTTACCTTGGTCTATCCGGAACTTACTTCCCATATTATGGAAGGATTGGTCAATACCTACAAAGAGAGTGGGTGGTTGCCTGAATGGGCCAGCCCGGGACACCGCGACTGCATGATTGGTTCCAATTCCGCTTCCATTGTGGTCGATTCCTATTTGAAAGGGATTGATTGCTTCGATATAGAAACCCTTTATGAAGCTCTCGTTAAGAACAGCGAAAACGAAGGCCCCTTGACCTCCGTAGGACGTAAAGGCGTAAAATATTATAATGAATTGGGGTATATCCCTTACAATGTGGGAATCAATGAAAATGTGGCGCGTACCTTGGAGTATGCTTACGCCGATTATGCGTTGATGTTATTGGCTGAAAAACTGGGAAAACCGCAAAGTGAAATAGATAAATTCAAGAATCGCTCGCAGAATTATCGGAACGTTTATGATAAGGAGTCCGGTCTGATGCGTGGACGTAATGAAGACGGTTCCTTCCAGTCTCCTTTCAGTCCCTATAAATGGGGAGATGCCTTTACGGAAGGAAACAGCTGGCATTATACCTGGTCCGTATTCCACGATATTCAGGGATTGGCTGATTTGATGGGCGGAACAGAGGCTTTTGCCAACAAGTTGGACAGCGTATTTATCGTGCCTCCTATCTTTGATGATTCCTATTATGGCGGAACCATTCATGAAATTCGTGAAATGCAGATTGCCGGAATGGGAAACTATGCACATGGAAACCAACCCATTCAGCATGGTATCTATCTGTATGATTATGTGGGACAGCCGTATAAGGCGCAACAATGGGTTCGTGATGTAATGAAGAAACTTTATCGGGCAACTCCGGACGGCTATGCCGGAGATGAAGATAACGGACAGACCTCTGCCTGGTATGTATTCAGTGCTTTGGGATTCTATCCGGTGGCTCCTGTCATGGGAGAATATGTCATCGGTTCTCCGTTGTTTGAAGAGGCAACCATCCATTTGGAAAACGGTAAAAGTTTTGTGGTGAAGGCCCAGAATAACAACAGCAAGAATATTTATATCCAGAGTGCTACTTTCAACGGAAAGCCGTTTGATTATACTTTCCTGACTCACCAGGAAGTGACCGAAGGAGGAGAATTGGTCTTTGTCATGGGGGATAAACCCAATAAAAAATGGGGCAGCTCGCCGGAAAGTTATCCTTCTTCTTTCTCAAAAATGAACTTGAAAAAATAGAGGATTATGAAAAAAAGACAAACCATAGGGTGGATAGCAGGAATGGCTTTCTTGTTGGCCTGCTCTCCTGCCAAGCAATCGTCGGAAGGAAATGGAACCTATGTCGATCCGTTTATTGGAACGGATTATCATGGCCACGTCTTTTTAGGCGCAAATGTTCCTTTCGGAGGAGTACAGTTGGGTCCTGTCAATATTACGGAAGGATGGGACTGGTGTTCCGGTTATCATTATAGCGATTCCACTTTGATAGGATTTGCCCATACCCATCTGAGCGGAACAGGTATTGGGGATTATGGAGATATCCTCTTCTTACCGGTATCCGGACCCCGCATATTTTCCCGAGGTACTTTGGAGAAACAAGATTCCGGATATATGGCCAAGTATCGTCATGAAACAGAGACGGCACGTCCCGGTTATTACAGTGTCTTGCTTGACCGATATGGCATTCGTGCAGAGCTCACCGCTTCTGAACGGGCCGGATATCATAGATATACTTATCCGGACAGTACCGAAAATGCTACGGTAATTATTGATTTGGAAGATGGTACCGGATGGGATGCTCCCGTAGAAGGTTATCTTCGACAGGTGGATGAATACAGTGTGGAAGGGTATCGTCTTTCCAGGGGATGGGCTGCTGACCAACGAATCTATTTCGTCGCTCGTTTCTCTAAACCCATTCAGGAAATTACTTTGTGCGAACGTGATTCTGTTGTTGCGGGAACAGAGACCAAACAACCTCGCCTTAAAGCATTTTTGGGCTTTGGGGATGCTCCGAAAGGAATGACGATTGAGGCTCAGGTAGCCCTTTCCGCAGTAAGTATTGACGGGGCTTACAAGAACCTGGAACAGGAAGCTGAAAACCTCTCTTTTGATGAAAGAGTGGCACAAGCCGGGGAAGCATGGAATGGTGTCCTTGATAAAATACGGGTGAAAGGCGGTACTGAAGCGGAACGGAGAGCATTCTATTCGGCTTTGTATCATGTGATGTTCTTCCCGGCAGTGTTCAATGATGTGGACGGCACTTATCGCGGGGCCGATGGAAAGATTTATCAGGATACTTCCAATACTTATACCGTTTATTCCTTGTGGGATACTTATCGGGCTGCCCATCCTCTGTTTACCATTCTTGAGCCGGTGAAGGCGGGCGAATTTGTCAATGACTTTATCAAGATTTATGAACAGCAGGGGAAAGTGCCTGTTTGGCATTTAGCAGGCAATGAAACCAACTGTATGGTTGGGTATCAATCCATTCCCGTTATTTCGGATGCCGTATTGAAAGGGATTGGCGGTTTCGATGCAGAAAAGGCATATCAGGCAGCCAAAGCCTATACGCTGCTTAATGAACGGGGAGTGAATCATATTCGGGAAAATGAGTTTATTCCGGCAGATTCCATGAATGAGTCGGTAGCTATTGCCTTGGAATGTGCCATAGGTGACTGGGGCATTGCTCAAATGGCTAAAAAGTTAGGACATCAGGAAGATTATGAATATTTCCTGAAAAGGTCGAAATATTACCGTCACTATTTTGATCCCAAACGTCAGTTCATGCGCGGGAAACTTTCTGACGGAACGTTCCGAGAACCTTTCGATCCCGTACATTCGGTGCATCGCGGAGATGATTATTGCGAAGGGAATGCCTGGCAATATACCTGGTTAGTGCCGCAGGATGTGGAAGGATTGGTGGAATTGTTCGGTTCGGAAGAGGCGTTTGCTACCAAACTTGATTCATTGTTTACAATCAGCTCTGAATTGGGAGAAGGGGCTTCGGCAGATATTTCCGGACTGGTAGGGCAATATGCTCAAGGAAATGAACCCAACCATTCTACTCCTTTCTTGTACAACTTCATTGGTCAGCAATGGAAAACGGCTGCTTTGGTCCGTCATATCATGAAAACCTATTTTACCGATGCACCGGACGGTTTGTGCGGGAATGAGGATGTCGGACAGATGAGTGCCTGGTATGTCTTGACCTCTATGGGACTCTATCCGGCCAATGCCATGAGCGGGGCTTTCCTTATTGCCAGCCCGTTGTTTGATGAAACGGAGATTGCCTTGTCCGATGGAAAGCGGTTCCGTATTGTGGCAGAACATAACAGTGAAACCAATATGTATGTACAGAGTGCGGAATTGAATGGGAAGCCTTATACAAAATCATTCATTACCTACAAGGATATTATGGCGGGAGGCGAGTTGAAATTGGTTATGGGCCCGGAACCCAACAAATCGTTCGGGGCTGCCGAAGAGGATCGTCCGAAGTCAATCGTATATTGATTCTGAGAAGATCTCTTTTTAAGTATAATGACATATCGTTTTAACCGGAACGGGTTGCGTCAAGATGAGACTTGATGCAACCCGTTTTGGTTAAAGGTATGTAAAAATTAGAAAAAAAAGGTGTTGAGGAGAAGGGACAGAAAGTGATTTACGGAAATAATTGGGTTGGAATTCCGATAATACAATGGCTTATAGTAACGAAACATTTTCCTGGTATATATCGGAATGAGTAAATCCTGCAAGGAGAATGAATAAAGGGACCTTTTCAGACAGATAGATGGTTGTGTATTTGTTGTAATAGTTGATGCGTTGCTTCTTTATTTGTCCCGGTATCCCCGAAGTTTTCACCTTATTCTATGATGATTTTCCGATTCCTGTGAGGTGAATATCGATTGGTAAAGACCGGTTAAGTAATGAGGTGGAGGACCGTAGCTGATGAAATGACCGGGACGGGAGGTTCCTGAAACAGAATCGTTATACCTCTTTCATGAGTTTTTCCTTGAGCGAGGTAACCGTTAAATTGGTTTGTAAAATGCCGCCTTTGGCCATTGAGATACGTCCGGTCTGTTCCGATACTACTATGGCTATGGCATCTGTCTGTTCCGTAATGCCAATGGCTGCGCGGTGTCGCATCCCTAAACTGGGAGAAATGTCCAATCGTTCGGTCGTAGGCAATACACAACGGGCCGATTCGATGCGTCCGTTCTGAATAATCATGGCTCCATCATGCAATGGAGTATTCTTGAAGAAAATGGTTTCAATAAGTCGTTGAGAAATTTCTGCTTTTAAGGTATCTCCTGTCTCCTGGATAAATAACAGGTCGTTTTTCCGGGCAATGATGATAAGGGCCCCCGTACGTGTCTGGGCCATTTGTCCGCAGGCAGCAGAAAGTTCACTGATCCAGCCTCCTCGATCTCCACGAAACCCATTCCCCCGACTGAACCGATTGCCAATCCGGTAAAAATACTTGTTCCCGATATAAAGCAGAAATCTTCGAATCTCTTGTTGAAAAACAATTACCAGTCCCAAAACACCTACTCCGATAACCTGTCCCAAAATGGCAGACAGTAGCTCCATGTGTAAAATGCGGACAAAAATCCATAACAGGTAAAACAGAAAAATCCCTATGGCGATACCATAGGCACTTGTACCGCGTATAAGACGGTATAATTGCCACATGATAAGAGCTACCAATACTACGTCTATAATATCGGCCAGACTTATATGGATGAAGTCCATGATGGTAATGTTTTATAAAGTTTGATAACTTCCATGGCCTCTGATACATCGTGTACCCGAAGAATATGGACACCTTGCCGCAGACATTCCGTATGAAGGGCGGTGGTGCCGTTGAGCGCTTCTTCCGGTGTGATATTTAAAGAGCGATATATCATGCTTTTACGGGAAATACCTGCCAATATGGGAAGTCCGAATACATGGAAACGGTGCAGTCCGTTTAACAATTCAAAATTTTGCGTCCCCGTTTTGGCGAACCCAAAACCCGGATCGAGTATTAGGTTGTAGATCCCTTGTTGATGCAGCTTGTTGATGCGGTGAGTGAAGTAATCCAACAACTCTTCCGTCACATCGCTGTAACTGCAGTGTTGTTGCATGGTATCGGGAGTTCCCCGCATGTGCATAATGACATAGGGCAGATGGTAACGGGCAACGATTTTAGCCATACGGGAATCTCCTTCCCCGGCTGTAATATCGTTGATGATACAGGGCCCGAACTGTTTTACCGCTTCTTCTGCTATATGGCTTCGAAAGGTATCTATCGAGACGGTTACATCTCCATAGCGGGAACGAATGACCTCCAAGGCTCCTAAAACACGTCGCAACTCTTCCGATTCAGGAACATCGGAGGCTCCGGGACGACTTGAATATCCTCCTATATCCAAGATGGAGGCTCCTTGTGCCAAGACCTCTTCTACCCGCTTACTGATGGCCTCCTGACCTTTTAACCGCGATTTGGAGAAAAAGGAATCGGGAGTGATGTTTAAAATGGCCATCACAACAGGAGTATGGAGAGGAAGCAGCTTCCCTCCAATGTTCAAGGATATAAATGGTTTTGTCATCATATTTTTTACAGGAAAAGTTCCCTTTACAAAGATATATGGTTTGTTCGGGATTGCCAATTTTATTGTTCCGTTTCGATAAAAGGAGATGGATGAAAAAAAGGGGTTGGTCAATTTTTTATTTTGACACAACCCCTTTTGTGATATCGGAATTTGTAAAAAAAACGTTGAAAATTGAGAATTACGATATTTACTTACATTGATGTACCGTGTCTAAACTCGAATTCCGAAAATAAGCAATAGTGAACAATGACGACACATTGCCTTTTATTGTCGGGTAATTATTTCCCGGGAGTAATTACGGTAACGGTTGTTCCAAATTGATAAACCGGTATCCGTTTTGAATCCAACAATTCATTGTTGAAGAATAGTTTGCAGGCTGCCATATCTGCAATGCGATAGTGAGTAACTACTCCTTTGGTTGTCGCTTTTTCTTCTCCGGAAGAACCTTTTACGCCTCCTTCAGGAGTAACCGTCAGCAATAGCGGTTCTCCGGATACATCCCCTGCATCTACAATGCCTACTGCAGCAGAGAAACGGCATGGTACGTAATTGTTTTGTCCGTTTTGAGGAACAACATCAAATTCGTAAGTGTGAGTAGTCGTTTTTTTACTTCCCAGGAAAAGCGCCAGATATTCGTTTTCCAACCGGTTCATTTCTGCAATAGCGGCTTTTAACCCTTCTCCAAAAACATTTTCTCCCATCTCTCCTGTGATTAGGTCAAACCGTCTTTTCCGTAAGGTAAAAATGGCATTCGCAGCGGAAGATGCCATCTCTTCCAAACTTTTTTCTCGTGCGGAAGAGCGATCTACTGAATAAACAATAGGATCGATACCCATATCTTCAAACAACATGTTGTTGGTTTGTTCTCTGCCTCTCGGACCGGCAGGTCTTGCAGGTGCATCTACGGCCTTGAGCTGTTTCCCCGCCCATTCTACCGGGACAGCAGCAGGATTGTTCAATATGTAGATGTTGGAAGGATCTGCTTCATCATACCCCTTCATTTGGGCTCCCGTTATGGTATAGACTGTCTTGTCATTTAGCGGAGCATCTACTCCCAAATATTGTTGTGCGAATTTAGCATAAGGACCTTTTTTAATCTCTTCCTTCTGTACGGTGACGGTTACTTTAATGGCCGTTTTGGGCATAACATAAGGTGCATCTATCTTGCAAGCCGTACTCTGTGCCTGAACAGTAGTTGCACTGCATATACACAATATAGCACAGCACAACGTTAAAAAAATTGTTTTCATAGTTGGTTATATTCGTTATGTTTTAACAAAAATAACGTTTATTTCGAAATCATACGAAACTTTTCGTCTTTTTACGA
>CASFOM010000122.1 GCA_949296295.1 uncultured Alistipes sp.
AGGAAAACGAAGTTTTCTGTTTTGACTATGCCCTCATCTTTCACTATCTTTGTCACAAAGGAGTGAATTATGATGAATCAGGACGAACAATATATGGGGCGTTGCCTGGAATTGGCACAGCGTGGTGGACGGCAGACAGGAACAAATCCTATGGTGGGAGGTGTTATCGTTGCTGGAAATCGGATTATTGGAGAAGGATGGCATAAAAAATTCGGAGAAGCTCATGCCGAGATAAATGCGATGAACAGTATTCTTCCGGAAGACAGAACCCTGCTCCCTCAGGCAACTTTATATGTAAATTTGGAACCTTGTTCGCACTATGGGAAAACCCCTCCTTGTTGTGATGCCGTAATCGCTTCCGGTATCCGTCGGGTAGTGGTGGGAATGCGTGACCCTTTCCCGAAAGTAAATGGTTCGGGGATAGCTCGTATGCGTGCCTCCGGAATTGATGTGATGGAAGGAGTGCTGGAAAGGGATTGTCGAAATTTAAACCGTCGGTTTATCGTTTATCATGGGAAACATCGGCCATATATCATATTTAAATGGGCTCAAACGGTAGATGGATTTATAGATGGAATACGGGAAGTGTCACAACCTCCGATATGGATGACAGGTAGCGCCTGTAAACGGTTGGTGCATCGCTGGAGAGCAGAAGAAAGTGCTATCTGGGTAGGCTCAAAGACGGTATTGTTGGATAATCCCGCTTTGACGAACCGAATGATGCCCGGAAGTTCGCCTTGCCGTATTGTTATTGACCGAAAAGGAATCATCCCTCCTGGGGCCAAAATATTGGATGGCACTGTCGATACAGTGGTATTTACGGATAAAAACCGTCCTTTGCCTTTTGACCTGCCGGGGGTACATTATGTCGGAGTAGCTTCTGATGAAAGTACTTTGGATGAAGTGATGCAATGGCTGTACGAAAATAATATATTGTCGGTATTGGTAGAAGGAGGAACAGCCTTATTTGATGCTCTCGCAGCAGGAGGGTGGGTAGATGAAGCCCGGATTTTTGTCGCTCCCCGAATGTTGGCAGAATTACCGGGGGGTGAAAAAGGAGGTGTTCGGGCTCCTATATTACCCCCGGGAGATCGATATGAACATGAACAGATCGAAGAGGTGATGTTGGAAACCGTTTACTATCACCGTTAAAAGAGAGTTCTGATTCATATAAACTATTTGGCATAGGTTATCTCCACCAAAGAAACAGGCCCCATCAAACCTGAGGGCTGCAATGGCGAATCTTTCCTGTAAACCTTCATATTGGTAAAGGTTTTTTGTTGCGCCTTCGGCAAAAACTCATCTCCAACCAATCTGTTTTGCCATAGATTGGCTACTTCTATTACAATATGATTTTCTCCTCGCTTAATAACATCCGACACATTTAAAATAAATGGAGCTCTCCATGTCGTGCCAACACATACACCGTTTAGAGTTACCTTAGCCAATACGGACACATCCCCCAGATCGATTCCTATCTGTTCGTAACTGTCCGGATTGCCGTTAAAAACAAAGTTTGTTTCGTATTGGATAGTGCCGCTATAATGACGAATGGCATGAGAAGCATGCTGACTTAAATCATAAAGGCTGTCAAGTTTCAAAACATGACCTCCCCCTGTGATATTATCTTGAGGATAAAGCCATTCCTTGTCAAAAGTGAGTGTCCATGTGACATCTGATAAGGTCATCAATCCTACGGTATCGCTGAAATTTTTTGACGGTGTCAATATGTTTTCCTGTGATTTTTTCCTTTTGTTAAAAACTATAAAATAGGAATCATAGGGATTAAAGGTGAGCGGAATGATGTATCTTCCATCCTGTCTGCTGTATTCCGGAAGCACTCTCTTTTCGCCTGTTACAGGATCCCACAATTCCGGGGTGCCTTCTGATACTCTGAAAGAGATATCGGCTTGGGCCCGTTCATCCTTTCGATTCGCTAAAAAGTAAAGTTCCATATCCGGATAAGTCCGATGAATAAAGTCAATAAAGCACGAAGATAAGTGAGCTCTATTTTGGATGGTTACGTCGGGGGAGACGTTCATTTCCGCCAATACAGAGCGAACAGGTTTCCCCCATACTATTTTCCCTTTTCCGTATCTATGTTCAGAAACAATATTCCCATCAACAGGGCCCCATACCTCTTCCGCAATCTCTTTTATCTTTTGGTCGCAATAAGGATAGTCTTTCAATCCGGCATCTCTTTTCGGCTTCGGACCGATAACCGTAGCACCGGCAAGAACAAGACTCTTTATCTTCTCTATAACTTCCAGAGGCATGAACTCACAATCCGGAAGAACCAAAACCCGATAACGCATTCCGTCCGGTAAGACAATAAATCCGTTTTTACTGTCTACCCGCGTAAGAAGTACCTCCTCATTACAAACGTCATAATCGAATCCCGCTCCAAGTGAAGAATCAACATGTTTGGCAGGAACCAGATTGGGGGCTCCGTCTCCATTGTAATACAATACGTCGGCAACAAACATCCCTCCTTGTAATAATTCCGAACAACGAGAAAGGTAAGAAACCCACTCTTGAGCCCCCAGGTTCCACCAGGTGACATTGGGATTGAAATGGGTCCCGGCGCCATACTCGTAACCCGGCTTCCCGTCTTGTAAACGTTGAAGGGTTATCGTGTGGAAGGTAATCTTGTTGATACCTTCACAGAAAGCCCGGTCGGCAATGGGTTTCAGAAATTCCGGAGATTCCGTCCAATGATTCGTGTTCGTAAAAGCCTCTGCATTCGCAATCCGTTTCCCGTAAATGTGGGCTGCTGAAGCTGTTTGTTTGCAGACATAATTTTGTGCTCCTTCACTGATGAAAGTATGATTGCTCCAAAATTCCCCCATCGGACGATCGGTCCTTCCCAAATTTTTTAAAGCATCGATACATACAGTCCCCGACCAACTCGGACCTGCTGTCTCTCCCTGATAAAACATCCCGTGTCGGGCACTTCTGTCCGCCAAACGTTTCAGACTGCCATCCGCAAAAAGGTCGGCAACCGTCTTCCGGTAATCATGCAAAAAACGGTCTGATATTTCTGCACTGCCTACAATATATCCGGATAAAACCGGCAAATACGGAACAGGGTCATAACCTCTGTACGTTTCAAATTTATCAAGAAGGTCGTCCGTCCAGTTGGGATATCCATCTTCAAAACTGTCTGTATGGAAGAAGGTCAGGGTTTTCCCTACATGTTTCTTCCCTGCCGTCCGGATTAATATGTCGCCCATATATTTAAACATGGTATCCACCGATGCCGCATTGAGCCAATCGACTCCCAAGGCTCCTTCTGTCATCTCCGGAAGAATACACATCAGCGGAGCGCCTGTGGCAACGTGACCGGTACGGACAAGGGTCCACTCTCCGGGGGGAACATCCCATCTGAACGTGCCGTCAGGCAGCAAACACGTTGAAACGTTTACGACACTGTCAATATCTATCGGTTGGTCGGAATTATAACCAGGAATAGGTTGAAGGGTAGGACGCATGACCATATCGGGAGTCATAAACGCATCTCCGTCTTTTCGATTCGATTTAACATCAAGCATGGACAGCCGGTTCGCATCAAAAGTACTTTTGTCTTTACTCCTGAAAGCGACAATGGCGTTGTCTCGGTAATCCATCTTTTCCAAAGGCCATTGCATCTGTAAACCCACATTAAGGAAATGGGGCGGTTTATAGCCGTTACGCGGATTCGGAAGAGGTAACTCTCCTCGAAATTCCATAGGACCTGTCAATTTCGTCTCTGACTGGACAAACCATCTCCCATTCATCTCGGGGGTTATCCATGGGCCACCCATAGTCCAACCGCTGGCGCAAAAATTCACTCCTACCTGTAACCCTAACCTTTCAGCTTCATCTAAAGTATGCTTGAAAAGGTCAAGCCACTCTTCTGATAAGAATTCAGGACCTTTTTCCGGCAGTTGTTGATTATTGCTAACACCCCAGTTACTGGAACATACCAACATAACCTCTCCTATCCCTTTGTCTGAAAGTTCTTCAAGACTAAGGGTTATGGATTCCTTATCCACCAAGGAATTTAGCCACCACCAAAAACAGGATGGTTTTGAAGATACATCTGTTGTTTCACCCCAAACGTCGGAATGGCCTCCCTTACCCCAGCTGCATACTGAAAAAAGCAGGAAAAACAAAAATGGAGATACGAATCTAAACTTGTACATAGGACAGACAGAAAATAAATTGTGATTCTTATTTGTTTGAATTATAGATAGTTAGTTAGTAGTTTGTAAAGGATATACCCCTTTGTCAAAACGAATCCTTTGGTCTGTAACAAAGGTAATGAATTTTAGGTTAAAAACAGGATTATTGAAGTAAATATAAATTTTCAACTTGGGAGAAACTGACAAATTCGTTAATATGGGGTGTGATAAGATTTAAACTGTATATCCGTATGAATCGTTCGGGATACTATATCAAGACTGAAATTGCATACAATTTTGATAACTTCTTTTCTTGTCTTGATTTATGAAAATAAAATATCAAATTAAGGGAAGAAGCTCGGTTTCTTGGTATATAAAAATACCTTTGTGTGTTGAATCGGGTGATGACACACAAAGGTTTGTATAAATACTTTTTTAGAAACTGATTCCTTGGCAAAGACTATTGGGCTGCAGTTGGTTCGTGATAAATCCAATAGCTGTACGGATAATAGAGAATAGGCATTCGGTTGATTTGTTGCCGTGCTTCCCGATGAGTGGCGAATTGATAGACCGATACCATATACAATCCTTTCTCTGGATCGTACAAAAGTTTTACGGAATCGAACTCTTTTTTCTTTTTGACCATTAATTTTTCGGCATTTTCTTTTGATTGAAAAGAACCGGCTATGATGTGGTACGGTTTCCCTGAATCGGAACAAAGGGTATCGGCTTCTGCTGAAGAAGAGTCTTGGGGGGCGATGGAGGGAACCTGGGGAGAAGAGGCAAGCTCTATCGTATCTGTGTACGACAGAGAGGTCTCTGCGGATGTTTTATTGGACCGGTGTAGAGAGGACGGTCCGAAAATAATAATGCCGACAGTAAAGGCAAGGAGAAAGACCAGGGCTAAGGTCATTGTTTTCCAGAAGGATTTAGAGAGTCCCTGAGGTTTCTGTTTTTGAAACTGTGGGGGCAGGGGAGGGGGAAGAGGAATACAGGAAGGGAGTTGTGCTTCATTAGGTATCTCTTCTGCCTGGACAGGTTCTGGAATAGCGGAAGTGTCCGGTAATTTCGAAACGGGATTTTCGTAAGGGTTAAGAAAAGGAAGAAGGGTAGAATCAGCGGTAAAAAGGGCTGTCCCTCCTTCATATATTTCTAATCTCCCGACTTGTGAAATGGTATAATAACTGCCGTTTTTGTCTGAAATGGAAATTTGGGACAACCATTCTTCGTAAAGAGAGGTCGCTTCTGATTCTTCGATTCCCCGGTCTGTAATTAATAAGTCTATGATGGAGGTCCCACAGGGACGGGCAATATATTCTACTACATATCGCGGTGCTGTAAAACCATTTCCGTCGAAAGCAGGAGTAGCGGCAATACGTTCACAACGTAGCGAACCGATATTGGGTAGAAATACCGAGCCATGGGAAGCTAACCGGTTGAAGATTAAAATATCGATGGTGTTCTGTTTCATAACGGTTATTTGGTTATGGGGTTATTTCTTAACTTTTTATGATAAGCCAGAATAAAGAGAACGATACCTGCCAGAATAAATGGTAAACTAAGAATTTGTCCCATATTCAGCGTCATCCCTACTTCGAACGGCGATTGCGGATTCTTGATGGTTTCTATGATAAATCTTCCAAGAAACAGGGTGATAAGGAATGTTGCAAGAATGAGGCCCGGACGTTGACGCCCTTCGTCTTTTTTGAAATACATATACATCAGTAAAAGAAAAATCAATGTATAGATTAGAGCTTCATAGATTTGTGTCGGGTGCATGGGTTGTGTCTCATTGGCTCGTAGAAAGATGAATCCCCAAGGTAAATCGGTAGGGGTACCATAGATTTCTGAATTCATCAGGTTTCCGAGACGTATTAAGGCCCCTCCTATGGGAATAACGACAGTTACCCGGTCCAGGGTCCACAAATAGCTGACTTTATTTTTTCGGGCAAAGAGCCATAGTCCAACCAACATCCCGAGAGCTGCACCATGACTGGCCAAACCTCCTTGACGAAGATTGAGAATTTGCCAGGGATGTGCCGAATAATAGTCAAAATCGTAAAACAGACAATGGCCTAATCTAGCTCCAATAATGGTAGAGATAAAGGCGTAGATGAAAATGGAGTCGAGTAACTTGGAGTCGAGGTTTTCACGTTTTAACATTTTAGCGAAAATCCAGGAACCGACAAGAAAAGCCGCCATCCAAAAGAGGGCGTAGTAACGAAGTTCAAAACTGCCTATGGTGATAAATGCGGGATCGACGTCCCATGTAATAAATAAGGTGTTCATGTTTCAGTTTTCTCTGATTGGAAAGTTATGACCGGGCTAAGATAGTGATTTTCCTTGAAAGGTTTTTGATTTTCTGTTTCTCAATTTAAACCTATTGATGGAAGAACTTATTGAATAGAATGTTTATAAACATTAAATACTATTTGTATAAACAAGTTATGAACATGAGATGACGATTTAATTTATTGATAAACAGGTGCATATTTTTAAAAAGTTAGGATTATTGACATTTTTTTGACAGTTTACGCACAATATATTTTCTTTGTTGGTACTTATGGATATTCAGAGAATGAACAGTTGTAGTTGTTCTTGGTCAGGATTACTTTTTTAGATGGGGAATATCAACATTATTCTTTATTTCCCTTGAGAATAATAAACATAAGTAATATGTTTGTTTTCAGTATTTTATGTTATACGTTGAAATGTTTTTAAACATCTTATTGTTCCTTTTTCAACCGGCTATCAACAAAAAAATGTTGATTCTTTCCTTCCGGATAGTATGAACCGTTACAAGACTTGTTTTTTACAAATAATGAACATAAGTAA
>CASFOM010000123.1 GCA_949296295.1 uncultured Alistipes sp.
AGGTGAATTTTGGGAAAGGTTGTCGAGTGACAGGTACGGAGCGTTCAGGAAATGATCTTATTGTTACTTTCGATGCTTCGGGGCACGGTATTACATCAGAAGAGTTTGCTCCTAAATTGATAGGAAAGACTAAAAAGGGAGAAATGGTATATGGGTATGTCCGATTGCCGTGGATAGAATATAATCCGCCTTTATTATCAGCCCGCAAGCCTAAATTTACCCGTCAAGGGACTCATTTATCGGTCATTGTGGAAAATTTTGGTTTGAAAAGTTCTTCTGGTTCTCACATGGAACTTGTTTGTTTGGAAGGAGGGAAGGAAATCCCTGTGGCTAATGCCGCTGTTCCAGCTTTATCTCCCTATGGACAAACTGTTGTAGAAACTGTTTCGTCATGTTCTTTTGCAGCAGGTAAAGAATATCATTTTGAATTGACCTTGAAAGAAGGAAACGAAACATCCGTGTTCCATTTTCAAGCAATACCAAACATAGCTCAGCCATAATCCTCCTTATGATAAATAAAAGGTAGTCATTGCATTATTCTCGGAATTATGACTTAGTCATTTATTCCAAGGGAATTTTTGTTTTTTTTACTCCTTTTGAGATACAGCAATGAAAGAATCAAATTTTATGATTTCCCATCTTTTTAAAGGAAGAACAGACTTGTTTTTATAAGATATTTCATGGTTTTCATATCGTGTTTAGTGTCTATTTTTTTGACGGTCAGTGTCTATTTCTTTGACACTTTACAAATTCTGAGTAATTTTTATTACTTTAATTTTCAATAAGTTAGTTTTTCAGGCTTGGTTTTGGCATGTGTTTTTACAAAAGTATTACACATGGTTAGAGTTATCAAAATAGTGTTTTGTAATTTCACCTTTATCTGTTTCTTGTTTGAATTGCAAGCACAAGCATTCACTATGGAGGATTGTATGCGTTATGCTTTAGCCCACGCTCCCGAAAAAAATATTCAAGATATTGAGAATGCAAACACCGCACTCTCCCAACGCGATGCCGTTCTTGCTTTTCTTCCTTCGATTCAAGCAGGTGTAGGAGCAAGTGTGAATTTTGGTCGGTCTATTGATCCTGAAACCAATATTTATACTACCGTAGCCAATTTTAACAATAGTTATTCTTTATGGGGTTCTTTATCTGTTTTTGATGGCTTTTCAGCAATTAACAATTTAAAAATAGCACGCCTTTCTATTCTGATGGGACATGAAGAATCGAAACGTATTCGGGATGCTATTCTTTTACAAACGATGCAAGCCTATTTTAATGTAATTTATTATGTTCGCATACTTTCGTTGGCAAAAGAACAGTTGTTACAAGATGAACGCAGTTTCCATCAGGCGAAGGTTCAAGAAGAGTTGGGATTAAAAGGTTATGCAGATGTCATGCAGGCAGAAGCCCAGCAGGCCAGTGGCTATTTGCGTTGTCAGCGAGCAGAGAATCAATTGCGGACAGCTTTACTTACCTTAAAACAGACCATGTATTATCCTTTGGAAGATACATTGCAAATAGATACCTCTTTTTGCCGATGG
Organism: uncultured Alistipes sp.; assembly: GCA_949296295.1. Classification (GTDB taxonomy): domain Bacteria; phylum Bacteroidota; class Bacteroidia; order Bacteroidales; family Rikenellaceae; genus CASDZK01. Next base: position 1,542 of record CASFOM010000123.1, read on the forward strand.
TCAGTAGCTCTTCCGTCCGAAGAAGAATCTCTCGAATCGGTCAAGGAGAGAGCTTTTTCTTTTCTCCCGACAGTTAAGATATCATCCTATACCGTTCAAACCTCTGTTTTGAATCTACGAACTTCACGAGGGAATATGTTTCCTACCTTATCTGTTTCCGGAGGATATTCTACAGGATATTCTACCATTATAGGGGCTCACAGAGGTTCTTCCATAGCTGCTTTTCCTGAGCAGTTTCGGAATCGTGCCGGGCAATATTTTTCCGTTCAATTATCCTTGCCTGTTTTTAATCGGTTATGGGGATACAGCCAACTTCGTCGCAGTAAAAATAACCTGAATATCGCCCGTTTACGTCATGAGCAGACTTTACGGGAAATAGAAGGAGAGATAGAACGGGCAGTGGAGGATATGCAAGGAGCGGTTAAGGAGTATTTTCATGCGGAGAAACAGGTTCGTGCAGAAGAGGTTGCTTATGCAGCAAATGAGCGTCGTTATGCAGAAGGATTAATATCTATATTGGATTTACAAATTAGCTCGAACCGTTTGTTGGAAGCAAAGACGGAACGGTTGAATTCTCTGTTTCAATATTTATTGAAACGTAAAATAGTCAATTATTATAGAGGAATATCTTATCTGGAAGAAGAGTAGTCCCCCATTCAAATAAAATAAAGTGATACATCATGGAAATCATAGACAGAATGGATCGAAGGATAGAACGTAAAAAAGGTTTTCGCGCCAAACATATTCCTTATTTATTAGGAGGCATTTTTTTATTGGCTCTTATTTCTTGGCTACTTTTGGGGAAACATCATACTTCAATGAAAGTCAATGCCTCTTCTTTAACTATTGCATCTGTAGAGAAAGCTTTATTTTATGACTATATTCGTATCAATGGACAAGTAATTCCTATTATTTCTATGCAATTGAGTGCCTTAGAAGGAGGGGTTGTGGAGGAATTGTTGGTAGAGGAAGGTGCTGAGTTACGTCGAGGAGATCCGATTCTTCGTCTTCGTAATGCCCAATTAACCTTACAAATCATGGATAGTGAATCCTCTTTAGCGGAGAAAGAAAATTTTTTGCGGAATACGATGGTTGAGATGGAACGACAGAAATTGATATTACAGCAAGATATGTTGCAATTTGATTTGGATGAAACAAGAAAAAGGCGTCATTATTTACAAAACGAACGATTGTATAAGGAAAAATTAATAGCGAGAGAAGATTATTTACAGTCCAAGGAAGAATATGAATTAAGTGTAAAAAAACGAGAATTAGTATTGGAAAGTCAAAAACAGGATTCTCTTTATCGCAGTATCCAGATAGATAATTTGGAAGAGGGTTTAGAGAATATGCGTCGTAACCTCGATTTAGTTCGTCAGCGAGTTGAAAACTTAATTGTCAAATCTCCTATTGACGGCCAGTTAGGTTCATTAGATGTTTCTTTGGGACAATCAGTAAGTCAAGGAACTTCCGTAGGGCAAATAAACGATTTGTCTGATTATAAGATAGAAACCAGCATAGATGAACATTATATTGATCGGGTACGTCCAGGGCTTGTTGCTTCTTTTGAGCGAGGAGGCAAACATTACTTGTTACGTATTCGAAAGGTTTATCCGGAAGTAAAGAATGGTCAATTTAAGGCAGATTTTATTTTTGAAGGGGAACGACCTGTCAGTATTCGATCAGGTCAAAACTATTCCATTAATTTGGAATTGGGTTTGCCCGAAGAGCGAATTCTTATCCCACGAGGAGCTTTTTTTTATACTACAGGCGGTTCTTGGATTTATGTCCTGTCACAGGATGGAAGTAGAGCCGTACAACGTTCTATTCGAGTAGGTCGTCAAAATCCGCAATATTATGAAATATTGGAAGGCTTGGAACCGGGAGAAAAAGTCATTGTTTCGAGCTACGATATGATGCAAGAGAATGAAATACTTGTTTTAAAATAAAAAATCAGGTTATGTTGTTTTTTAAAATCTTTGTTCAATCCTGGCGTATGATACGCAGTTATAAACTGTATTCCATCATTAACGTATTGGGATTATCTTTTTCACTGGTTTGTGTCCTTGTCCTTTCCAAATATATCTGGCGAGAGTTCACTACGGATGGGTTTCATCCATCATTGGAACGTCTTTATTTTATGACCTCTCAGGGAAAGTTGGATAATGTTGAGTATTTAGATTTTTTTGAAGATCCTAATAATTGTAGGGATATTGATATCAATCATGTTCCCGAAGTAGAGTGTTTTACACAAATAATACCTATAACAGAAGA
>CASFOM010000124.1 GCA_949296295.1 uncultured Alistipes sp.
AAAATTATCCAACTCATGTTTTGATTATATTTAAAATTTAGAACAAAAGTATCCTTTTTAAAGATAATGTTTTCTTATCATTTGATAAGAAGTGACTTGTCAAATGATAAGAAAGAGATTGGAAATTGTTTTTTTCGTATTTTTACAAAGTACAGCAATAAAAAAGAGTATGGATGTTAAGGATATCATCAATAAGATATACCCGATGCCGGAATATTCAGTAGAGACACTGCTTTCTCATTTAAGGAGAAAGGTTTATTCCAAGGGAAGTCGTTTAATAGAATCAGGAGTTGTAGACAGGAATGTGTTTTTTTTGGTTCAGGGGATAGTCCGGGCCTATATTCCTCAAGAGGATCGGGACATTACTTTTTGGTTTGGAGCGGAAGGGACAACCGTTGTTTCATTGAAAAGCTATGTAAGTAACGAGCCTGGTTATGAAACGGTTGAATGTATGGAGAATAGTGTGGTTTATCTTTTGGAACGCAGTGTTTTGGAAAATTTGTTTCAACAGGATATTCACATTTCCAATTGGGGACGAAAATTTGCCGAGATGGAATTTTTACGGACGGAGGAACGATTCATCCCTTTATTGTTTACTACTGCCACAGAACGTTATGAAGAATTTTTGAAAAAACATCCATATCTGTTTTCGCGGCTTCCGTTGGAACATCTTGCGAGTTATTTGGGAATCACACCGGTTAGTCTGAGTCGTATAAGGGCACAAATAGTAAGAAACCGGTAACAAGATATGCCATTCTTCTCCATTTTTAATGACCGTATGGAGCAAGCAGAGAGAGGTAAGATATCAGGTCATGAACCGATGTGGTTTTTATTGAATATGAACAGATAGAATGATGGTTGTCCGGCCAACATCCCTGAAACCCGATAATCAATTATGTCTGTATCGATAATCCTGATGTATTTACAATGCAAGTATTCGTGCCTTTTTATCGGACAGTCACCATAAAAAAGAGAAACATACTCCTTTCGAACGTAGCTGTCATTCTAAAGAGTATGTTTCTTACTGTTGTTGGCAGGAACGAAGTCCCAATATATTTTACCGGATTAGCGTTCTATTTTTATTTCTATTCTTTGTTTTTCAAAACCTTCCGCTTCTGCCGTAAGGAATATAGACCCTTTTTGTTTGAAGTTTGCTTTTACTATGGCCAGATAAAGTCCATTGAAAGCGGGACGAGTCGTTTCTTGGAAAGGGATCAGGCAGGTGGGGTCGCCATTATCGGTAGCAATGACCTTTCCGGGTCCTTCAACAGAGCAAGATACTATATTTTCAGCCGTAGGAACTTCGTTCCCCTGGTTATCCGTAAAGGAGACACGTACAAAAACCAAATCATCACCATCTGCCTTTATGGTTGTTTTGTCAGGAATTAATTTCAGATTGACAGCTTCCCCGGTTGTCCTTATTTCTGTTTCCGCCCATTTCTCTCCGTTTTTATAAGCGACAGCTTTTAATTCACCGGGTTGATAGACTACCTCTTCCCATCGTAATCGATATTCATAGGCTTGTTTCTTTTTCCTTCCCAGTGATTTTCCATTCAAAAACAGCTCCGCTTCGTCTCCGGAAGTATATACAAAGACAGGAGTCACTTTCCCTGTTCTGTCGGGGAAATTCCAGTGGGGGAGGATATGTACCATCGGTTTGTCGGGCATCCAGTGAGCTTGATATAAATAATAACGGTCTTTTGGAAATCCTGCCAAATCGACAATACCGAAGTAACTGCTTCGGGAGGTAGGTCTGTTTTTGTTTATTTCTTCCAATTTGGCTTTTTCCTGAGCCATTTGGGCGCTGTCCATAGCAGCTGCATGGTTCAACAGGACGCTGTTGTCGCTGTTGTAAGGCGTGGGTTCTCCCAAATAATCAAATCCTGTCCAGACAAATTCTCCGCAAATGCCGGGATACCGTTCCAATGCGGCAAATTCCCAGTCAGGCAGTCCTCCCCATCCCGGTTCGTTCAGGTCGTAAGAAGAGACATGAAAACGACGAGGGAAATATTCTCCACGAGAGCTTATGGTTGAACTGCTTTCGCTGGAATAACCGGATAAATGTTCATGACCTTTTTTATTCAGGAACTCTTTATAGAAGTGAGGTCCGCCATACACTCCGGCGGCATAGTTCATTCCGTGTACATCTACTTGCAGTTCCGTACCGTTCATGGCGGATTTGCTGGGATAAGAGGCCCCGAAAGTGGCTGGTCGTGTTTTGTCGAATCGGTGTACTACTTCCGTGAGGTGTTTAGCCATTCCTGTTTCAGGGTGATACTGTTCTTCCACCTCATTCCCCGTACTCCACAGGATGACGGAAGGGTGGTTTCTGTCTCTGCATATCAAATCTTGCAAGTCTTGTTCGTGCCATTTTTTGAATAAAGAACCGTAGTCCCCTTCTTTTTTACTGTATTCCCAACAATCAAAAGCTTCATCCATGACGAGGAATCCCATCTTGTCGGCTAATGTCAGCAATTCCGGAGCAGGAGGGTTGTGAGAAGTTCGTATTGCGTTACATCCGAAACTTTTTAGTATGGTCAGTTGTCTGTGCAAAGCAGCGGTATTTATGGCAGTTCCCAAGGCTCCTAAATCATGGTGTAGGCAAACACCTTTGATTTGTACTCTTTCCCCGTTCAACAGGAATCCATTGTCGTGAGTAAATTGAATGGTTCTGAATCCGAAATAGGTATCGTAAGTATCGACTTGTTTTCTCTTGTTAAAAAGAGATACACGAGCCAGATACCGATGGGTATTGTTTAAATCCCACCGTTTGGGTGATTTTACTTTCAATATTACGCTGTCGGAACAAAATCCCTCCGAGTTTACGGTAATTCCTTCTTTTTTACAGGAAGCCACCTTTTTCCCAACCTTGTCTTCGTCATCTATTTCGTAAATGGAAACATAATAGTCGCATTCTGCTTCTACGTTGTGATTGTTTTGTATTTTCACCTCAACCAAAGCCGTTGCTTCTTGATCGGTTATTTGTGGGGTAGAGACAAATACTCCCCATTGGGCTACATGAATGAAATTGGTTTTTACTAACCGTACGTGGCGATAGATTCCGGCTCCGGGATACCAACGCGAACCCAATGTTTCTGTGTTCAGTCGTACGGCAACTACATTTTCCTCTCCATAACGGATATGTGGAGTCAAATCTACTCTGAAAGAAATGTATCCATAAGGTCTTTCTCCTACTTTTTCTCCATTCAGCCATATTTCAGCGTTTGCCATGGCTCCATCGAAGTCGAGATAAAATCGTTTCCCTTTCTCCTCCGCGGGAATGAGGAAATGTTTACGGTACCAACCAATTCCCCGCCAGGGTAATTTTCCTGTGAATCCTTCCAATTCAATACGGAACGGTCCTTCAATTCCCCAGTCATGAGGGAGGTTTAATTTTCTCCAATTCGAATCGTCGAAAGCAGACATTTCGGGAGATTCTGGTTCTGGAATACGGGAACCATCTGCTTGTAACCCATAACGAGCAAATAACCAGTCCCGGTCAAAATTACATGCCTCTCTGTGTCCCTGAGCAAATATCAAGGTGCAAGAACACCAAAATACCCATATTAAAAAGGTAACTTGTCTTATCATATATAAATGGTTTAAAAGTATTTGTCAATAGAGCAGTATCTTGTCTTTAGTCTTGCTTTGAATAGTATCCGGTAGTTTTGTCCTTAGTCCTTTCAATGGCTGTCGAAATTTCCCGGTCTCTTTTCTGTTTCGCAAGGTCTGGGCTATTTCAAGAAAAATCCCGGATTTCCCGGGACTTTCCAACAACAAAGGTATTTAATAATATGGATAGAATCTCAATTTTCTTCCGGAGAAATTTTCTGAAATCATGGTTTTACCGGTCTGTTGTATGAGCCGGCAGCCTGCATTTCCTCCGCAAATTTTTCAGGGCCAACTTCTCGGATACGCAGGATACATCCTTTACGGTCAGAATGGAAAATCAATCCGAATATTTTTCCGATGGTACTGTTGAATTTGCGGCATTTCCCCAAAGGCATTTCCGTACATGCGGCGCAGCTGTCCCATCCATGTTTTTGACAACAGTTTCTGACGGAACACCAGGTCGCTTTTCCGTTGTTCCGACAACCGGGACATTTCCCTTTTTTATAAGCGCGGCAGGTTGCGCAGTATAGACCGCAGGCAGCGATGAATGAGGGGTTGTTCATGTTTGTAAATTTATAGAATTTAGAGTTGTAATGATGTTTTTATATGGGTTTATGGTATCTTTCAATTCTTTCCGAATCGCTTTTTTCGAAATGTAGAGCTTATTCGGCAGGGAGCGTCAGATATTCTACCGCTTCCACCTTGACGGGTCCGGAGAGTCCTGCTTTTTGAAGGGGGTCGGACGCTTGCCAGGGTTGTATCGGAGTCCAGGTCCGACGTTTTTCTTCGGGCATACCAGCTTCTCCGATTAACCGGTTTTGCCAGGTATTGACTACGTCTATTTGCAGTTTGTTATCTCCGGAATGGAGATAATCGGTGATGTCTATCTGGTAAGGCGGAGTCCATATTCCTCCGACATACTGTTCATTGATGTAGCATTTGGCCATAGCGGTTATTTCTCCTGTTTTTAATAATATGCGTTTCCCTTTCGGAATCGAGTCGAGTCTGAAACTGTTTTTGTACGAGGCTTTTCCTGAATAGAACCGTATCTCGGGATCATCCTGCTTGCTCCAGTCGGATAGAGAATCCCAAACGACCTGTTTGTTTATATTCAGTACATCGGATTTGAAAGAGATGTTCCAGGAAGTATTTATCTGGGTTAATAAGGTCCCTTTGGGGAAGTTCTCCGTTTGGGTTCCTGTGTTTTGTTCCCGGTTTGGATTGAAAACGATAAAAGCACTTTCAAAAGGAGCGAAAGTTATGGGAACCTTGGTTGTCTTTCCGTCCTGTTCATATTGCGGCAGTTCCCTCCGGGATCCGTCCACCGCATTCCACCATTCGGGAGCTCCTTTTCCCGTTCTGAATTCCGCGGTAAAGGAGATGTTTTTGTCTGTTTGGTTTGAAAGGAAATAAATCTGAATATCTCCTTTTGTCCGGTGTCCGTAATGTATTTCAGCGGGTACCCTGCAATCCGGGAGAATATTCAGTCGTTTGAAAACTTCTTCGAGGCTTAGTTGGTTGAATACATATCCTTTCCCTACTTGATTTTCCTGTTTATCACCGTTCCACACTATTTTTGCCAGCTCTTTTACCCGGGCATCGGCCACAGGTTGGTTTTGGAGGCTGGGGGAGTATTCCGGGGCAGGTCCGACTATTTTAGCTCCTTCCTTGACAAGGGTTACGATTTTCTCAAGCAGTTCCGGACGCATGGATTTCAATTCGGGCAGAACCAGTATTTCGTATTGAGTACCGTGAGGCAATGTAAGTTTTCCGTTTTTTACCGTCATGTCCCGAAGGATTACTTCCGCATTGATGTAATCGAACTGATGTCCTGCCGGAGGAGCCGGTTGGGTAATCCCCGTCATTTTCGGAGCGTCTTCTCCAATGAAATAGGCGATGTCCGCCACGTTCAGTCCTTGCTGCAACATATAATTACACCGTTTCAGATAGTCCGAAAAAAGATTCATGTGCGAGAACCATACATTGTGCCGGTTGAATTCATTACCGAACCAGGCATTCATTCCCGGGGCTCTTTCATCGGGTTGTTGGATATATACATGGAGCAGGGTGTTGTTGATTCCTTCAGCAAAAAACCGGTCTCCCCGCTGTTTCATTTCAGCGGGATAACGGCTGTAAGGTTTGTCAGGTCCGCAGGTAAACGATTCTGCAGATATTTTCTGTTTTCCGTAGATATGTCCGCAAGAAGCGGCAGCGCGGTTTTCTATATTTCCAAGTTCTCCGTAGCTCCAGAATTCACCTCCTATTTCGTCGGATTGTCCCCCATAAAGGAGAAATTCCCCGGGGAATCCCCAGTGGCCGTAATTTTCGAGCCATGTTCTTAATCCGTATCTGTGAGCGACCTCTCTTAATCCACCGACATAGTCATAAGCCACCTTGTCGGCAATCAATCTTCTGAGGTCCCAGAGGAACTGGTCCGATTCTCTACGGCTTCCTACCACTTTCCCCTGTAAAGCCGGGAGATAAGGCAGCGGATTATATCCGTATTTCTTTTTAAAATCCACTAACAGGGAGTCGGTAAAGTTCTGTCCTCCGGTTTCGTAGCTGTCCTGCACGACCACCTTGAATGATTTTCTGTCCTGTTCCGGGATTCGTTTCAGAATTTCTCCGATGAACATGTTGAAGTGACTTTCAATATGTTCTTTGCTGAGTTTATCCGTTTCCAAACCGGTTCCTTCGGGCGTTGCCGGGGAGTTTGTGACTCCGGTAGGAATCATTCCGGAGCGCAGGATGATCCACTCTCCGTCAGGCACCTCCCATTTAAAAGAGCCGTCTTGAGCTATTTTATCGCTCAGATCGATTACTTGTTGAGGGTCAATAACCGTTTCCTTTTCCGGTTCAGCATCATAAGGCCATTGATATTCATTCCAGTAAGGGAGCGGCATTTGAAACATCTTCGTCAGACTTTTTTCTGGATAGGCACCTATTAAGGGTTCCGCAGAGAGTTTGATTTCAGAGAGAGAATTGGGGCGAGGTATTTTGGAATATGATTTTGTATTTCTGACTGGTAACATCAGGGCATGCAATTACCGTAGGTGCATTAGGGTCTCCGACATTTTTCGCAAAATTTGTTCTGTTGACCTTAAAGTGTGTAACGGGGACGAATGTTCCGTTGTTGTCTTCTGCCAATAACATCCCGTCAGCAGTGGATACTATGGCAGGAGTATGCAGTATCAGGGAACGGCAAGTGAACGGTTTTTTCAGCAGTATCTCTATCTCTCTGTTTCCGGGTATGGTGACGAACGTTTCCGGTTTTTTGTCAAACAGGAGATTTATTTGGTTTGTTTTTGGATTGGCGTGAAATTGCTCTATCTCTTCTTCGGTTATTACAGCTTCATGATCTTTGGGTTTGGGGTATGCGATGATTTTTACCGGTTGGAATCCGGGGTATTGGTCTATGTTGGGGAGTTGGGTTAAGAGCGAGGGTCCGGAAACATTCATTTGAGAGGCCACTAAATATCGCATGGCTTGATTGGGTTTTACCCAAGGTCCTCCGGACTGGCTCCATCCTGGGGAGTTGAAAATTCCTATTTCGATGTTTAGTTCGGTAGCTGTCTTGAGTGCGGTATGAAGTATCTCCCACCATTCCTGAGAAAATATTTTCACTTTTCCATAGGGCGGTTGTCCGGCGTCGAGTCCAATGTTTCCGATGAACGCCCGGTTTATTCCGGCTTGCTTCATGGCTTTTAAATCCTTGATTACCCCTTCTTTGGAAATGTTGTCGGAAATCCAGTACCAATACACAGAGGTCTGGACAGAATCGGGCGGATTGGTAAATCCGGAGGCTAATTTTTGATAATTGTTGTGAGAACAGGCTCCCAACAGGAGGAATAAAAGTCCTGTAAGGGAATTTTTCAAGGCTTGTTTCATGGTGTTGGATTAAGTAGTTAAGTATTTACAAAGGTAACAAAATAGCATGAGAGAAGATAGGATATTTATCCCATAAATAGTTTTCAGTACCGTTTTCTTCTTTTTCTCTTCTTTTATGGAGAGGGACAGGAAGGATAAGTTTTTTTCCCAGGAAATGTCAGGAGTGTTTCTGTGTTTTGAACATAAGCTGTGGCTTAAATGTTTTCATCATATTGATTGTAATTTAAGCGGTCTCTGTTTGGGGAAAGGGCAAATAGTTTTCTATCTTTGTGAAAACGGGAATGAATGGGAACAGAAGTATTTTCTTTTTGGAGTATTTTGGATAAGGTTTCACGAAGTTTGGAAGGTCATCGTTTGGCGGATGTTTTCCGGACGGTCTCCTTTTATCCGGGAGAGACTTATGGAGAGGACCGTCATCGTCGAATAGAGATTAACTATGTGAAGCGTGGAGATTGTTATCTTCGGTGTGGGGGGGATGAGGTTCGTTTTCGAGAGAATGAGTTGATGATAGTAGGTTCCAATGTGTTCCATTCTTTCCGGGCAGGTCAGGAAGGCACTGTTTTGATGCAATTGGAATTTTTACCGGAGATTTTCTCGTCCTTGTCGGCTTCTACACCATCTCGAGACGGTTTTTCAGGAGCACCTGTTTTTCCGGAGGAAAATCAGTTGATAAAAATTGTAAACCATGTACGCATCAAGCGTACGGTTCAGAATATCATCAATGAATTGACGGAAGAGAATTGTTACGGGCGTCAAATGGTCGTTTTGTACTATGCGGAACTGCTTTTGTTGATTTGTCGGTACATGAACGAGGTTTGTTTGCCTTTTCCGGTGAACGATACTCTGCGAAAAGCCGTATCATATATCCGGGAACACTATTACCGGGAATTGCCGATTAGTGAGATTGCCCGTTTTTCCGGTGTAGGCGAACGTTATTTGCATAAACTGTTTATTCGTCAATTTTCCTGTTCTCCGCTTCATTATTTGAATCAATACCGGATAGATAAGTCGTTGGATTTGTTGCAGAATACCGATTTGTCGGTAAAAGAGATCAGTTTTTCCTGCGGTTTTCAATCTCCTCAATATTTTGCCCGTGTCTTTCACCGTTATTGTGGTTGTACCCCTCGGGAATGGAGCTCTTCGCGAGTAAAGGTGGAATAGTCGTTATCCCTGGTATGGCTGTTTGGTCTTGACCAGAGACTGTTTTCGATAGGAAAGAGAGTTTTCCTTGCCGTTGTTCCTTTTTAATAGGGCCGATTTGTATAAATATTGGATAAAAATAGGCCCTTTCGCATACATATTTCCGAAAGATAAGAGGGGGTACATCGTTTCTTTCTTTTTAATTTTGTCCTTAAATAGGAATAAACCGGAATATTATGAAATATTTAGGTATATAATTATCTGTTTTTCATGATTAATAAATAAAATACTAAACTTATAGGGAAAGGAAATGGAGCAAACAAGAGTATTGAGTTCGGCATTGTTGGGTTTTTTCCCGGCGATATTGTCATTAAGTGGGTGTAATGAAAAAGCGACGGAAAGCAAACCCAATATTATCTATATTTTAGCGGACGATTTAGGTCGCGGAGAGTTGGGCTGTTTTGGCCAGCAGCACATCGAGACGCCGCATATTGATCAATTGGCCCGAGCGGGCATGTTATTTACCAATCATTATAGCGGTCAGGCCGTATCTGCTCCGTCCCGTTGCGCTCTTTTTACGGGCTTGCACATGGGGCATGCCTATATCCGGGGGAATGACGAGTGTGCTGAGCGGGGAGATGTTTGGAGTCACAAGGCGATGTTGGCCGATTCGACATTGGAAGGTCAGCGTCCGCTGCCTGCGGGAACGGTCATGATTTCGCATAAGTTGCAGGAGGCCGGTTATCGTACGGCATGTATCGGGAAGTGGGGTTTGGGTTATCCAGGTTCCCCGAGTACACCGAACAAGATGGGGTTTGACTTTTTTTACGGATATAACTGTCAGCGTCAGGCACATACTTATTATCCTCCTTTTTTGTGGCGAAACGAGCAGCGGGAGTATTTGGATAATGAGCTTTTACCTCCCGGGACGAAGCTGGCCGGTGATTCAGACCCTTATTCCGAGGAGAGTTATGCCCGCTATACGCAGCATTCGTATGCTCCTGATTTGATGTATGACGAGATTCTTTCTTTTGTTGAGGAATCGAAAGATACCCCTTTTGCGTTGTTTTGGACGACCCCTGTTCCGCATGTTCCTTTGCAGGCTCCGGAACGATGGGTTCGCTATTATGTGGATAAGTTTGGTCCGGAAGAGCCCTATCTTGGGAATCAGGGTTATTTCCCATGTCGTTATCCACGAGCTACTTATGCTGCGATGATTAGTTATTTCGACGAGCAGATAGGGGGCTTGGTGGCAAAGTTGAAGGAGTTGGGATTGTATGAGAATACGCTGATTATTTTTACGAGTGATAATGGTCCGACGTTCAATGGGGGTTCCGATTCTCCTTTCTTTGACAGTGCGCGTCCGTTCAGGAGTGAAGCGGGTTGGGGTAAGGCCTCTCTGCGGGAAGGAGGTATTCGTGTCCCGATGATTGTCAGTTGGCCCGGCCATGTTCCTGCCGGGACGAAATCTGATTTGCTTTCTGCTTTTTGGGATATGATGCCGACGATGTGTGACGTTGCCGGAGTAGAACCTCCTGCTACGGATGGCATTAGTCTGTTGCCGGAGATGTTGGGAAATTCAGATTCTCAGGCGCAACATGAGTATTTGTACTGGGAATATCCGGAAGCGGGAGGTCAGAAGGCAGTTCGTATGGGTCCGTGGAAAGCTTTTGTCCGGAATGTGCGGAAAGGCAATCAAAAGGTAGAGTTGTATGATTTGTCCAAGGATATCCGGGAAGAGCAGGATGTCTCAGCGGAACATCCGGAAGTGGTCAATCGGGTTCTGGAGATTTTCCGTACGGAACACAGAGAGCCGGAGATTAAAAGTTTTCAACTGCCGGTATGGTAAGAGATAGAGAGGTATTGTATTTATAATGAAGAAATCATAAGGATATGAGAAGAATTTGTCGAAAGTTATGGCTTGGGTTGATGGCTGTTTCCCTTTCGTTGGAAGCAGGGGCTTTTTCGGATTATCCTCCGATTTATACAGCCTTGGACAAGTTGTCGGGGGTTTCCCGTCCGGTCCTTTCTTTGGATGGTGATTGGCAGTTTCGGTTTGAAACGGATGGTCCCTGGGAGCCGGTTCAGGTTCCGGGAGAGTTGGTCATGCAAGGTTTTGGCATTCGTCATGACACCCCTTATCGGTACCGGAAGACGTTTGATGTCCCTTCGGACTATGAAGGTTCGCGCATTATCTTACGGTTCGACGGTGTTTATGGTCAGGCGAAACTGTATGTAAACGGCCGTTTTGTTCGGGAACATCATGGGGGTTTTACGCGTTGGGACAGTGATGTGACCGATTGGGTTACTCCCGGAGCCGACAATACGATTGAGGTGGAGGTTACGGATAGATTGGATGATATTTCGTATGCTTCCGGTTATGCGCATCATCCGATAGGAGGCATTCTTCGTAATGTCTCGTTGTTGGCGCAACCGCGCTCGGGTTTTTCAGATTTTTATCTGGAAACGACATTGGATTCCCTGTATCAGGACGCTGTTTTGCGGGTGAATTACCGATGGCAGGGAACTTACCCTTCGGGTACGTTGGTTCGTTATGAGTTGCGAGATCCTCGAGGCAAACGGGTCCCGTTGAAGGAATCTTGTTTTGTTCCGGACGGTTCAGCCCATCTTCTTCCAGTCCTTTCCCCGGATAAGTGGGATGCGGAACATCCGAATCTCTATACCTTGATTGTTTCCGTTGAGGCATCAGGGAAAGAGGTTTCCCGTTTTCAGAAACAAGTGGGTTTTCGTGAGGTGAAGGTCAGCAGAGACCGGTTGTTGGTGAACGGTCGTCCCGTTAAGTTACGCGGAGCATGTCGTCACGATGTTCATCCTTTGCTGGGCCGTACCACTACGCCCTCGATAGACAGTTTGGATGCGGTTTTGTTTCGAGATGCGAATATGAATTTTGTTCGGACGTCCCACTATCCTCCTTCCGAGAAGTTTGTGGAATACTGCGACCGTTTTGGTATCTATGTAGAGTGTGAGACGGCGGTCTGTTTTGTGGATACTTACCGTCAAAAGAATTATGCACCAGGGCGGAGTCAGGATGATCCGGCTTTTTTGTCCCGTTATCTCTCCCAGTGTCAGGAGATGGTTCAGACCTTTCGTTCCCATCCGTCTGTTCTGTTTTGGTCTTTGGGGAATGAGAGCCGTTATGGAGCCAATATCGGCGCGACGTGGGAGTGGGTAAAAGAGACGGATACGACCCGCCCTGTTATTTTCAGTTATCCCGGTTCCGTAACCGATACTTTTGCGGTGGATATATTGAGTATGCACTATCCGGGTATTGACGGTAATTTGTCCCAGTGGGACTGTACGACAAAAGGGTTTCAAGGCGAGGGTATCCCGGCGTTGTTTGACGAGTGGGCTCATCCGGCGTGCTATACCTATCAGACGTTGCAGACCGATCCGAATATACGGGAATTCTGGGGACAGTCCTTGGACAAGATGTGGAGTAATCTGTTTGACGCTCCGGGCGGTTTGGGCGGAGCCATTTGGGGTTATGTGGATGAAACTTTTTCAGTCCCGCCCTTGAAGTACGGAACCTCTTTCTGGAAAGAGTTTGCCCATACGGCGAAACCTTTGGATATGTTAGGCGATTGCGTGGGTTATGGTGAATGGGGTATTGTGGATGTGTGGCGTCGCAAGAAGCCGGAGTTTTGGGCGACGAAGAAGGCCTATTCTCCCATTCGGTTGGACGTATCTCCCATAGAGGAATTTGAGCCGGGGAAACCTCTTTCCATAGATATTCGGAATCGCTTTGACCATACGGATTTGAATGAGTTAAGGGCTTTTTATGTTTATGACGGGAAACGCCGTAAACTTTCTCTGCCGTCTGTTGCTCCCCATGAAGAGGGAATTTTGACCGTTCCTTCGGAGAAATGGTCCGGGGGCAGTCGTTTGCAGTTGGCATTTTTCACGTCGGATTATCGGTTGATTGATTCTTTTGAACTTGTTTTGGGAAGGGAAACGATAGACTTCCCGTTGCCGTTGCCGGAAACTTCCCTGACTGTTCAGGATACCGAAGATTCTTTGATTGTACGGGGGGATGGTTTTGAAATTCCCTTCTCCAAGAGCAGTGGATTGATTTGTAATGCCAAGTCAGGAGAAACGGTTTTGTTGGAACGCGGTCCCTTCCTGAATGCCTATGTCAATTACAATCACTTGTCGGGGGCAGAGGTGCGGAAAATTGCCGACCATTTTGTCTTGTCGGAAGAGAATTGGAGTAAGGAACATTTTGAATATAAACGACAGGGAGAAGTTGTGACGGTCTCTTTACGAGGCCGGTATGGAGATGTGACCGTTGATTTCACCATTAGTATTACCCCTTTTGGGCTGATGCGCATCTCCTATGATACGGATGGTCTGGAAAACGGTTTCTTACGGGAAACGGGACTGACCTTTTATTTGTCCGATGCCTTTCATCGTTTGTCCTGGAAACGTGATGGATATTGGAGCTGCTACGAAGAGGATTCCTTTGCGGGGAATACGGGGGATGCGCTTCTTTATGAGTCGTGTCAGGCAGGCTATCGGGAGGCTCCGGAACAACCTTGGTGGGAAGATACGCACGAATATTATTATTGGTCCGATGCGGGAAGTAATTGTCAAAAGCCGCTTACCCGTAAATCGAAAGGGATGAAGGAGCATATCTGGTATTATACTCTGTCCGATTCTCAGGGCGCTCATTCTTTTTCCGTCATTTCGGAGGATGCGTCGGTAGCCTGCCGGTTGAATAAGAATGAGCGTGATGACTTGAAACTCCATGTCAATAATCGATGGGATTATCCTGAGATTGCATGGGGAAATTATTGTAAAATGTTGGAAGCGCTGCCTTGTAAGGGAGAGCTGACGTTTCAGTTTCGATAAAAGGAGTTATGAATAATCGTTTTGTTTTAAGAATTTTCAGTTGTTTCAGGAGGACGGTATTTCTCTTTTGTTGTTTGTTTGTCATGTGCGGTGTTTCCGCTCAGTCCCGTTATGTTCAGGTGGCCGCTAACGATTGTGGGGTAGTGTCCCGCCAGCCTTTTTTGATTAAGGGGGATAATTATACGATGGAGGGTTTGTCGGGTTCAGCACCAGCCCTGACCTGTAATTTCGGTTCTACCGTTATTTATGCTTTTGACCGGATGAATATCCATGCCGATTATCGATTGGAGGTTGTTTACCTCTCGGATGGTATTCGTCGTCAGCGTCTTGTTGTTGATGGGAATGAGTTGCAGGCTCCTTTTGATTTGATACCGGGCAAGGAGCAGCGTTTTCTGATTGATTTACCCCGCAAGTCATACGCTTACGGACAGTTGGTATTGGTTTTTGAAGCGCTCCGGGGAAGCAATACCATTGTTTCCGAGTTGAACCTTTATTCTACCGATTCTGTTCCCCCGATACCGTTTGAAGGGGCTCAGAAAACCGCTTTGGCTCATACACCTACGTATAAGATAGATACTTCGGTATGTGCAGAACCCTATTTACCCCGTTATGCCCCTTTTCCGAAAACGGTTGCTGGGGTGGAAAATCCGGTCCTGTCCTTAAACGGTACATGGCAGTTTTCTCCTTGTCCTGCTCCCGATTTTCCCCATCAGGACAAGTTGTCCGGCGACTGGTATTCCCTTGTTGTTCCGGGGCAGTGGTCCAGTCAGGGTTTTCAAGTCGATTCAGCAGCCTGTGCCGGCTACCGCAAACAGTTTACGCTTTCGAAGGCATGGGAGGGACAATGTGTCCGACTTCGTTTTGACGGGGTTTTCAGCGAATGTGAAGTTTTCTTGAACGGATTTCTCGCCGGACGTCATTTGGGCGGTCTGACCCCTTTCGAATTGGATGTTACTCCGTGGGTTCATCCGGGCGATAATCGAGTGGATGTACGTGTTCGCAGTGAGTCCCAGGCCGATTTGCTGGGTAGCTTGACTCAATATGCGGCACATCAATTGGGGGGTATAACCCGTAAGGTGACAATTTATTCCGTTCCTGAGGTATATATTTCTGATTTACGGGTAGTTACTGATTTTGACAAAGAGTATGAAGATGCGGATTTACGCCTTTTTGTTTCCGTTACCAACAGCACGAAAGAGTCCCGGAAGGGGTTGTCTCTTCATACGTCTCTGGAGGGTTTGCCCGTTTCGTGGCAAGACAGCATTCCTGTTGTTTCGGCGGGGGCGACGTGGAGCGGTTGGATTTCAGGACGAGTATCCCGTCCGGACAAGTGGACGAATGAGACGCCACGTCTTTATGGATTGCAGGTTGATTTGCGACAGAATCACCGCTCTTTGGAGCAGATTTCCCGGAAAATAGGGTTCCGGGAGGTGTTTGTTCAAGGCAATCGTTTATTGGTTAACGGGGTTCCTGTGAAGTTGCGAGGTGTTTGTCGTCATGAGGCCCATCCTCTTACCGGCAGGGTTCTTACGGAGGCGCAACAGCGACAAGATATTGAGTTGTACCGTGCAGCCAACTGTAATTTTATCCGTACCTCTCATTATCCTCCGGCAGAGGAGTTTTTAGACTTATGTGATGAGTTGGGAATGTTTGTAGAGGTGGAAGCCCCCATTTGCTGGGTGGGACACCATGCCAATCTCCATTGGCAAGAGTTGAACTATCGGGATACTGCTTATTACGGATATATCTTACAGGCGAATATGGAGAACATCCATTTTAACCGGAATCATCCTTCGGTCCTTTTTTGGTCTATGGCCAACGAATCTTATTGGAACGAAGGCTTTGCGCAGATTCAGGAATATGTGCGCAAGGCAGACGCTACACGTCCTTTTACGTTCCATGACCAGGCTTATGGAGGGTTTAACAACCAGGGGAGTACGGCCCCCATTGCCAATATCCATTATCCGGGTCCGGAGGGGTATAAGGAGGCATCCCGAAGTTCTCGTCCCATGATTTACGGAGAATATTGCCATTTGAACGTGTATAACCGGAGTGAGTTGGTAACGGATCCGGGTATTCGGAGTGATTGGGCTTTGGCGTTGTCTCCTACCTGGGAGAATATGTATCGTACGGAAGGAGTATTGGGCGGTTCTCTCTGGTCCGGTATCGATGATGTTTTTCAGTTGCCGGATGGTCGGGCAGTGGGTTATGGTCCGTGGGGTCCAATCGATGGATGGCGTCGCCCGAAACCGGAATATTGGGACATGAAAAAGATATATAGTCCCATACGGGTTCTTACGGAACATCTGTCCCCGTCCGATACCGTTCGAATAGAAGTGGAGAATCGGTATGAATATCTGAATCTGAGTGCGTTGCGTATTGATTGGCGTTTAGGTTCCGCTTCGGGGAGTGTCTCGGCGGATGTTGTTCCCGGAGGGCAGGGTATTCTTGAAATTCCCGTAAAGGCGGAATCAGGGACTGCCTTATCACTCTCTTTTTCGGATCCCCGAGGCTTTGTTGCCGATGAATATTCCATTCCTGTAGGCAGTGTATCGGAGGAGTTTACGGACACTTATCTGTCCCGTCCTGCCCGGGTGAAAGAGATGGAGGATTGCTACCGCATTACGGGACGAAATTTCAGATGTGATATTAGTCGTACTACGGGACAGATATTGTCGTTGTCTCGTAACGGGCATGAGGTTTTAATCGGAGGGCCCTGGATGATGGTTTTACCTCTTACGGGAGGGGGTTGTTATCCGAATCATAATGCACATACACCGGTTTTCAATGCTCTTTGTTCCGAATGGAAGGTCTCGTCCATAGAGACGGGCCATTCAGGCCACGAAGTGGAGGTTACTGTTTGCGGCAGTTATAAGGAGTGCCGGGGACAATATACGCTCCGTATTGATGGTGGAGGCCGAATGACGGTAGAATATTCCTTTGAGATGACCGAATCGGTTAATCCCCGTCAATGGGGTATGGTTTTCGAGACGCCGTCCTCTTATGATTGTTTGTTTTGGCGTCGGAAAGGCATGTGGAGTGTTTATCCGGAAGATCATATCGGACGTCCGTCGGGGGAAGCTCGCTTGTTTTATGCGGAGGCTTCTTCCGATACTCCCCGCGAGGCACCGTCTCATTCCTGGAGTAAAGATTCCCATGCGTTGGGGAGCAATGATTTTCGTTCTACCCGTCGGAATATTTTTCGAGCCGGTCTTCGAGAAGAAGGCGATGGCGGCCGTTTGACGGTTTGTTCGGACGGCAGTCAGCATTGGCGTTCCTGGAAATCGGAGGATGGGATTCGGTTCCTGGTAGCCGATTTTGTTACCGCAGGGAATGAAATGTTTTTGGAAAGTTATTATGCACCCTATCGTCGGCCTTTAAAACCGGGGGATTGCATCAAGGGCCGAATTGTCTTGTTTGCCGAATGAGAAGCCATTGAACCTCTTTCAATGTTTTCCTTTTGGTCAAGGGAGATATTTGTGAAGTTCGGAATCTTTATGTTATCGTCTTTTGGGGGATAGAAGGTGTTTTTTGATAGTAATCTGTCCGTAATATTTTTCTGAGTTTTATTAAATAAGGGGATAGTGTCAAAATAAACATGAACACTATCCCCTTTAAGGTATATGAGCATGGGAAAGGAGCGGGAGTTGAAGATGAAAGAGCCGGAATTTTGTTCGGATGAGCGAATCCTCTCATTCCGAAAAAGATACCTTTTCTTTTCCCATTACAGATTTTCTTGTTCCGGATTAGTCGGTACTGTTTTTCACCTGTTTTTGTAAGACACCGTTTCCCTATTCTTTCTTTAACAACTCATAACAGGCTTCATTGGCGGCTCTTACCCGGGCTTTGTCCAACTTTTCTATTTTCCTGTCATAGGTATATAACCCGTTTACCTCATTTTCCACATCCGTCCATTGAGTATATACGGTAGCGCTCAAACCTTTCGGGATGTAATTGTGTATCTGTTCCATGAACTTTACATATTCATCGGTAGCAGCCTGTTTTTTGTCGCTTTTATCCTGATAATAGTTGTGGAAATATTTTCCGTTTCCGCTCCATTTGTGGTCTTCGATGAGGTATCCCAAAGCTCCGTATTCACCATTTACGGTAGCTCTGGTATGACTTACCATAGGAAGATTGGGCGGAAGATACGAATGGTTATCCTTGATGTGTCCTACCTCATAGTCTATGTGAGGTGTTCTGGCGTCAATGCCGCTGTTTCCGGTCACTAATCGGGAAGGGTCTAGCTGCATGACATTGTTGGTTATCCGTTCCACGTCAAACAGTCCCCAATGTTCGTTAAAGACAACCCATACGACGATAGAAGGATGATTCTGATGCTGGTAAATCATATTGGCTAATTCCGTTTCTATCTGCATTTTGGCAGGAGCGTCAATCATCCCGTCGGCTTGAGGCATATCCTGCCAAACCAACAACCCCAATTTGTCACACCAGTAGTACCAACGTTGCGGCTCTACTTTGATGTGTTTTCGTACCATGTTGAATCCCCACTCCTTCATGTTTTCTATCTCCCATTTCAACGCCTCGTCGGAAGGAGCTGTGTAAATACCGTCCGGCCAGAATCCCTGATCCAAAGGTCCATGTTGATATATGGGTTGATGGTTCAGGCATATTCTGGGGATGTCTCCGATTTTTTCCACAGTAATCGTTCTCATTCCTGCATAGCTTTGTACGGCATCCCGTATTTTCCCGTCGGGGGCCGTCAGTTCCACTTCTAAGTCATAAAGGAACGGGTCCTCCGGCGACCATAACCGGGGGGTCTCAATAGGGACACGAATCTCCTGTCGTTGTCCACCCCGGACAGAGGTCACCACTTTCCCCTCCGCTTTTACCCGAACGGTGACATAGCTGTCGCTCCATGCGGAAGGGGTAACCATGACTTTCAGCTGTTTTCTGTCGGGATCAGGGGTTATTTTGAGGTCTTTGATGTGAAATTCATCGACCGGTTCCAACCAGACGGTTTGCCAAATACCGGAATTGGGGGTATAGAAACACCCTTCCGGGTCTGCGTATCTGTCCCAGGATTGTTTTCCTCTGGCAATGGGTTGTTTGTCTGACGGGTCATATACCCCGACGATGATTTCCTGTTTCCCTTGAGCTTTCAGATAAGGGGTAATGTCGAAAGAGAAAGCGTCATATCCTCCTTTGTGAGTTCCGATGCACCGTCCGTTGACATATACGAATGTTTCCCAGTCCACAGCATCGAAATTCAAACGTATTCGTTTTCCTTTCCACTCGTCCGGAATAGAGAATGTTCTTCTGTACCAGGCTCGTTGGGAAGGAATCTGTCGTCGTATTCCGGAAAGAGGTGCTTCCCAGGGAAAAGGAACGACAATGGTTTCTTTCAACTTTTGACCGACAGGAGCTTTTTCTCCTTCTTTTGCTTCCTGAAATTCCCATCTTCCGTTGAGGTTCATCCATCGACTTCTTTGGAGCAAAGGTCTCGGATATTCATTGTGTACCTGTTGTTCATTTACTGTTTCTCCCCACGGTGTAACAAGAGGTGCTTCTTTCGGTGTCACAAACTGTTCTTGTGCGTGGCCCCATAGAGTGGTTATCGAAGCGATTATTATCAACCAGGGGCTGATTTTATGGCTTTGTCTGTTCATTTATTTATGGAATTTGGTTTTATGAAGTTTGTTATGGGGGATATGGAGTGAAGAATAAAATGAAGTACCCTGGAAGTTTGTTTTTCCTTTCCGGGAATGCTTCATTTTATTCATGAGTTTTCTTTAGAAAGATGTGTCAGAAAAGAGTTCCGGAAACGTGTTCTGTTTCGGTATAAATAAAATTGATAATCGGATGGAATCAGTACCCTGTTGATTTTCATTCTCTTTTCATGCCACAGAATAAACGGGGTTGCTTGAAAAATATCCGCAGGAAGACTTTTCAGCAACTGTTTGAATGTTTGTCCGAATGATTTGAAGCTGTTTTATGCCGTTCCGGTTTGTTTGATAAAAAGGGAAGCAAGCATAAAGGACCTGATTGAAACATTCTCCAGAAGACTCCAGACAACGGACCGAATTTTCTGTTTAAGAGACTGTAACAGATTCTTCTTATTTGCTGAGTAATCTTTTGACTACTTCAGAGATAGCACGTCCTTCGGCTTGTCCGGCCAATTGTTTTGTGGCTACCCCCATCACTTTTCCCATGTCAGCGGGAGAAGCAGCGCCGGTATCAGCAATGATTTTCGTTATCACCGCTTCCAATTCTTCAGGCGTTAATTGTTTGGGCATAAAATATTCCATATAGGAAGCTTCCGCCAATTCATTTTCCGCCAATTCAGGACGTCCCGCCTTGTTGTATTCGGCAGCTGATTCTTTTCTCTGTTTGATTTGTTTTTGAATGATTTTCAAAACGGCCTGATCGCTGATTTCAGCGGAACCGTCGGCGGTTTTTTCCAGTAATATGGCAGCTTTAATGGCTCTAAGCGCGGTTAGCCGTACCTGTTCTTTGGCCAACATAGCGGCTTTTATGTCGCTGTTGATTTGTGCTTCTAAACTCATGTTTTCTTGTTTTTGAAAGTTATTTAATACAAACGAAGTTACGAATAAATTTTGGCAAGTAAAAATCTGTTTTTTTATGGGAGTATTCCAAGAATCCGTATCTGTTTCCTGAAAAGAAAATTCGGTCCGTTGTCAGGAGTCTTTTAGAGAGTGTTTCAACCCGTTCCCTTGAGTTCGTTATCCTTTCTTATCATACGGGCCGGAACGATGGGAAAATAACCTTCAACAATAGAACAGGGTATTAAACAACAGTTCGTTTTAAGGAATAATAGTGTATTGATAAATTATAGTGTCAAGGTGTTGTTTTGGTATTGTTTGTTAGTGTATTTTATATATTTATCGAATATTGTAATTTATTGAGGGTTTTAAACTAATTTTCTTTGGTCTTTATCCTGTTTTTTATAACTTGCTGTTCCTTTTTTGACAAGAGGGACCCATGAACAGGCGGAAATATAATTTTCTGCTTCTTGGAGACTGATTATATTCAAGAGCGTTTAATATTCATAATATGAGGATAAGATATTTGACGGTACCTATGGCATTGTTGACCGTATCGGTGATGAATGCCAAGGAGAGGCCCCAGCCCAATGTTATCTTTATTTTGGTAGATGATATGGGTTATGGGGATATGTCGTGTCATGGTAATCCGGTATTCAAGACGAAACATTTAGACCGTCTTCATGATGAAAGTATCCGGTTTACCCAGTTTCATGTAACCCCGATGAGTACCCCGAGTCGAGGTCAGTTACTGACGGGTTGCGAGGCCTTGCGGAACGGAGCATCTTGGGTAGGTACGGATGCTACCCATTTGAGAACGGATATTCCTGTATTGCCGGAGGTCATGCGGTCAGCAGGTTACCGTACAGCTCTTTTTGGGAAATGGCATCTTGGGGATAACTATCCACTTCGGCCACAGGACCGGGGATTTGATTATACCTTGACATATCCGCAACAAGAGGTAGGTACGGTGAATGACTATTGGTATAATGACTATTTTGATGATGTCTATATAGAGAACGGGGTTCGTAAGCAGTTCAAGGGTTTTTGTACGGATGTCTGGTTTCAGGAGGCGTTGAAGTGGATAGATGTTCAGCGAACATCTGGGCAACCCTTTTTCTGTTATATTCCTACGAATGTGACACATGGGCCATATTTCGCGCCGAAGGAGTATCGGGATAAGGTTCTGGAGCAGTCTCCCGGGTTGAGTCGGGACCATACCTCTTTTGTTGCCACGATGTTGAATTTGGATGATAATATAGGTCGTTTGCTTGATTATGTGGCCAGTCATGGTCTTTCGGAGAATACAATCATTCTTTTTATGACGGACAATGGGGTTACGATGGGTTATGATTTGTATAATGCGGGGATGCGCGGATTGAAAACCCATTTGTGGGAAGGGGGACATCGCGTACCTTGGTTTATCCGTCTTCCGGGGGAGGAAGGGAAGGATATTTCGGGTTTGACGCAGGCGGAGGATGTCTTTCCTACCTTGTTGGAGCTTTGTGGGATAGAGGTTCCTTCGGAATGTCATTTTGACGGAATCTCATTAGCGAAGCAGATTACCTCGAACAAGCCGGTCCCGGATCGTATTCTTGTGAATCAGTTTCAGCGGAGGAAACAGATAAAGAAGTATGATGCGTGTATTATGTGGGGTCCGTGGCGTTTATTGAATGGGATAGATACGGACCCGAAAGATGAGGGGGCCCGCAAGGCGATGTATGATGCTCGGAAGCGGGGATATCAGATTCATTTGGAACTTTATAATGTAGAGGAAGATCCCCATCAGGATAACAATGTTTATGAGCAATATCCTGAAATAGTGGCGAAGCTGAAGGATTATTATGACCAATGGTGGAATTCGATAGAGCCGGAGCTGGATGTTCGGGGACAGATTGTCATAGGGCATCCTTCCGAGAATCCCACGATGTTAAGTGCTACGTCGTGGAAAGACAAGTATTTCACACAGAAGAGTGATGTTCTTCAGGGGAGAAAGGTCAGTGATGAATGGGTTGTGCAGGTAGATTCTCCTGGGCGTTACCGGTTCAGAGTGTATCGTTGGTCGCCGGAAACGAGGTCTCCGCTTCGGAGTGCAATCAATATGTATTATACGGATACCTTGTCTTTAGGTCCTTATTCCGAGGGGAAAGCGTTGGATATCTGCCGTTCTGTGATGAATATTAACGGGGACAAGCAATCGTGTGTTGTACGGGATGGTGATTTGTATGCGGAATTTGAGTATGATTTGCCGGAAGGTCCTGCCGATATAGGCGCGGAATTTTACGACCGTAACGGAGCGTTGTTGTGCGGAGCCTATTATGTAGAGGTTTATAAAAAAGATTGATGGTTGTTTTATTTAGAGAAACAGTTGTCAATACATTCGGAAATAGATTGAAACAGTTTTAAAAAATAGAGGAAATGAAATTATTGGTTAGATGGCTTTTTTGTGTGTGTTTCTTTTTGACGGTATTTCGTGTCTATTCGGAAGACAGACATGGCTGGCCTTTTTTAAAGGCTCCTTCAGGAGTGATTGTCTGTACTCCTGCTTCTACTCCGGCGGAGTCGATGTTGTTGGAGTCGTTGTCGGGTTTGGCCGCTCAAGCCGTTCAGTCGGGGAAATTTGACCGGATGGTATGGATTGATGTAGGGAATCCGTCCTATCGGAGAATTTTTGAAAAGAGTGTATCAGCCCTGTCTCTTTCTGTTGAGGAGGGATATGATGTCTGGAAGTTGCTGAGTTATTTGAAAACCCGAGGTCTTGTCAAGGGTTATGTGCTATACAGTCTGGATTCAGGGAAACAGGTTCCCGGTCGTCCTGTGTCGGATTATTCGAGTAATGTGGCAACGGTTTATTCTTCATTGATGTCCGGTGTTTTGATTGATACCTCTTTAGAGAGCAAAGCCCGGACTTATCGGTTGAAAAAGCTGAAAGATGCGAGAGAAGAGACTCCTTCGGAGTGTTTTCAGAAACACAAGTCACAGTTGAATAACTGTTCCGCTCTGAGTATTCATCCTTCGAGGGCTCAGATGCGGGATTATGCGATTGCCCATAAATTAATGTTGTATTCCAATGAGCCGGGATTGGCAGAGGAGGTTTTGGAGTGGGTTCGTCCTCTTTCTCCCATCTTGGGTTGGGGGATAGGCGACGAATATGATGCGACGAGTGTTATCTCGGAATGGGGCCATTACAATACGGCATCGGACTGGTGTACCAATTTGCCGTTTATAACGGCTTCTGCTCCGTCCATACCATTGTCCCGATGTCATGAGATTTCATTGGATGAGATTGATTTTACCGATTCCAGTTATGTCCATTCTTTTGTCATGAGTGACGGGGACAATATGCAGTGGACGATGGGTTCCTTTGTGGATAATCCTGTTTATGTGGGTCATCCTCAGGCCCGGTCTGCCGGTTTAAGCTGGACTCTGTGTCCGATTAATCTGTCAGTGGTTTCTCCCGTTTCATGGAATGAGTTGGTGTCCCGTCAGGGAGATAAAAATTCTTATATTGAATATGGAGGAGGATATCAGTATCCCGATTTGTTTGCCATTAAACGTCCCAACCGGGAAGAGTTGTTGCGGGAGTTTGCTCGCCGGGTAAACCGCAGGCTTCAACATTTGGGCGTTACGATTTTTGGGGCCATATTCAAAGATGTCTCGAGTTCGTCAGCTCAGGAGGCGATTCAGATTTATGCTGAAGAGCTGGAAGGGATAACAGGCATGATAGCCATTCAATATTTCCCTTATGAGTTGGGGAAAGGAGTCTATTGGTATAAAAATAGATCGGGCGTGGATATTCCGTTGATTACGGCCGATTTCTCCTTATGGAATGAGGTTCGGGCCGATCGTCCGCATTGTGGTACTCCGGAATATGTCTCTTCATTAATTAACCGGGAGGCTCTTTCTTCCTCTTTCCGGAATAATGCTTCGTGGACGATTGTTCATGCGTGGTCGGATTTTGCTCAAACAAGCAAAGTTACTCCTGTCCCGGCCCAGGGAGTCAATCCCGTTGTAGCTACGGAGTCGTTGTTGTTGGACGGTATTCGAACGGTGTCGTTGAATGAATTGTTGTGGCGAATAAGGATGAAGTATCGTCCATCGCAGACCGATTCGTTATTGCATCGGGTTCGGGAGTGACCGGTATGGTTTTGGCCCGCATTTTTCAAGTATATGGGTATCTCCTTTTTGCCAAACGGTGTGTTCTTGTCTGACTTTGGGTATAAGTTGTTTATGAAAGAGTGTTTGTTGCCCTGTCTTTAACGTCTTGCCTTTTACTGATTTTATACAATTTAAAGGGGTTATGTCTAGGACATAACCCCTTTAAATTGTATTGGAATTAAGGTCTTGTGTATGGAGCCGGTCCTGCCCGGTTAGAATTTGACAATTAACCTCCACCGGCGGGAAATCCATTGTCTTTTACATGAAGAGACCTTAAAGTGTTTCAGTAATAGGTGGAAAACGTTATAACGTTTTTACTTTCAGATTTCTCCACAAAACTTTTATTCCACCACCATCATGAATCTGTAAAGCGATACGTCCTTGTCCTTTTCCGATTTTTTCATCGTTGATATTGACCATTTCCTGTCCGTTCAACCAGGTCTGTACGTTGTCTCCCTGTACTTTGACACGCATGGTATTCCATTCTCCTTCTTTAAGGATATTTTCTTTTTCGTCCGGAATTTGAATCAACCATCCACGTCCGTAAGATTCGTAAATTCCTCCGGTATCGTGTCCTTTAGGAGCCACTTCTACTTGCCATCCATTCACTTTTACATCCTCTTCTATGAAAGAACGGATGAATACTCCGGAATTACCATCGGCTTCCTGTTTGAATTCTACGGTCAAATCAAAATCATCATAATAATCTCTGGTTGCTAAATACCCGTATTTCTTATCGGGTCCGCTTTCACAAATAAGCAAACTGTCCTTGACATACCATTTCTCGGTTCCGTATGCTTCCCATCCCTTCAAATCAACGCCGTTGAACAGATTTACTTCTTTGGTTTTACGGGGTAGTTCCTTGATTTTTATGTTTCTGAAAGAAGCAGGGTATCCGTGGTCTTGCAGACATATCACCCCTTTTTTAGCCAATCCGTATTCCGGAGCGTTGGCCCATTTCCCGCTGTTCTTTCTTGCGTGCCAATCATCGGTCCAGGCTTCGAATTCCAATATTTTGACACCATTTAGCCAGTGTTCTACGTGTCCGTTGTCAAATACAATTTTCGAGTTGTTCCATTCTCCCTGGGGATTTACCTTCATTTTTGCCTTGTCCGGGAGATACATGGCATAATCCACTCCTAATTTTTGCCATTCTTCCAAGGGTTCAGGGAAGTTGGGTTCGTCAATCAACTGATATTCGGGTCCTGTCACGTAAGGGACAGCGAATTGGGGTCTTTCAACGACATGATACAACATACCGCTGTTTCCTCCTTTGGATAGTTTCCAGTCCCAAGAGAGTTCAAAATTTTCGTATTGTTTGTCGGTAACGATGTATCCGGAAGCATCGCTGCCATCCCCTTTTGCCTGAATGCATCCATCCACGACGTGCCAGGGTTCAGTGAGGGAAGTGCCGTTATAATCTCTCCATCCGGTTAACGTTTTCCCGTCGAAAAGGAGTTGCCACCCGTCTGCTATTTCTTCGGGCGTAAGCGTGTTCTGTTCTTGCGAACAAGAGGAACAGACAGCGATAGCAGCCATCCATGCAGCCCATAATTTTGAGCTTGAAATTTTTTTTGCCATCAGTTTCATAGGTTTGTTTATTTAAATAAGTCACAGTAGTCATTTGAAAATAAACGTATTATGAAATTGAAATAACAATTTATGGAAATATAAATCTCTTTGACCATTTCAATTTATCATAAAGAAGACCGTTTATTTGGGAACGAAGGTAGATATTTATTTTAAATAACGGAACATTCAAGTCGTTTTCGTTGAAACGGTCTGTTTTGAATTATTTTTCTACAATTCTGTTCCCGTTAATATCCAGCAGGTACCAGTCGTAACTTTCCGAATCTTGAACCTCCAACAAATCCTTGGAGAGCATATTGATATCGGAATAAATGGCGGGGGTAACAGGTTCTCCTGTTATCCGGTTCATAATCCCGTAACGATTCATTACCTCATATTTCAAGAAATCGGCAAAAGCGTATTTTATGCCACCGCATTCATCATATCCCACAGGATAATTGAGATAATAAGTTCCGTCAAACAGAAATGGTTTAACGACGTTGCCATCTGAATCTACCTGCCATTTTTTCCCCTCTTTGGTCAGGATGAAACCATCGGATAAAATGTCTATATAATCATATTCGGTTGGATATAGCGTGTTGCACTGAGCATTGATGACTCCATATTTTTCATCTTTTACCAGGATTCTATATCCATTTTCGAGAGGAGTCCCTATCTCGTCGAAAACAGGTTCCACCACCCATTGTCCCGTAACATCTATTAACCCCACCAAGCCTTCCTTATTTGTCATCATACAGTAACCGTTGAGGAAAAGGTAACTGAAATCGGCAATGCGACATTGGTCGGCATAATCAAAACGAAAAGGGATAACCATTTCATTTTTTGCATTGATAAAACCAATTTTTCCATCCTTTACCACAGCAGCAACTCCTTCGGAAAATATCCATGCCTTACGATAGTTGTTCCTTTCTGCATCGATGATTACTTCTCCAGTGTTGATGTTTATATATCCACGCTTATTCGGTATGGCGTAAACGGCCAGAGAATCGTTTTCTGCCGTTTCAGAAATCCAGTTTATCTTGGGAGTGGTGTATTGTTTTATTCCTCGGTTATATATACGATATTTATGATTTTGAAAGGCATGAATCTCAACGTTTTTTGAAATGGATTTGTCTCCCCAGTATTTTCTTCCATATTCTGACTGATAGTAAGCATGGGCAATAAGAGCAACGAATCCTGTGGGGATAAAAATCGCTACGGCGGAAATGAAACGTCTCAGGGACAATGAGCGATTTTTCCACCAGTTGCGAATGGTTCTGCAGGCAAGACGTCCGGCTGCAGCGAGGGCTGTCCCAATCAGAGCTGCTATGCCGAGCAGCGCTTGAAAAATTAGCGTTAGTTGTTTCATAGTTATTGTTGTTTATAGATATTCCTTTTAGATATGACTGCAAGTATGTTGTTTATCTCATGTTTGTATTGTCATTGAAAGTCAGAGTTCAACACATCGTTTTTGGCCTGATGAATTGAGTTAAAATGTTCTTGTCTGATATAGGGCCCGCTCAGCAATAGCTACGGCCTTTTCATCAAGTTTAGACTGTTTTATCATACCCCAGATTTGCGCAATGACAATAGGGGAGAATACCCACATCGTAATCATGGTAGGTACGAGTTGCTGTTTGAAAATGCTGATGCCGGCCTTGAAGTCGATGTTTCCGTCCGTTGAAGGTTTCATGGTTATTTTTAATGCGGATCGTAACCCGAGGGCAGCTTTGAATAATCCGCCTTTCGAGATATAAATCACCTGTTCATGGACAGGATTTTCCATACGGACATCGAAACCTTCGGATACGAATGCTTGTCTGATTTGTTCGGCAACGACAGGAATTTGAGAGCAGTTGCCATAAAGAGTTTTTTTTGTAGTAAATGCACCCATAATAATAAATTGTTGATTTACTATTATAGAGTGCATTTCCTTGATAATCTATCTTCCCAGGAGCATTTTTTATTATTGCGCCCGATAAAAGAATCAAATATGTTTAATCTGTTGAAATATAATTGTTTACAAGTAATTTTGATTTGTTGGATATGTATGTCTCGCCGGTATCCGGAAAGATTCATATCCTCTTTATGGCATACTTTTTTCAGAGTACCTCATATTCAACTCCAAACCATTTATTCAGAGTATCTTCAACCTTTTCCTTGATTTCCGGTGTAATTTTATCCTGAATTTTCTTATATACATAGAGTAGAGCCACTCCATCATCAAGGATTCCCAAGAATTTATAAACAGCACTTGGTATCAGGTCCATAGGTAAAATAATATAGATTATTGCCGCATAAATCAATACCCTGTCCAGCGTTGAAGTACGCTCGTCATCCAATACATAATAGAGTTGTAATAAGGGCCTTGTTGCTGCACGTCCTGCTTTCAATGCCCAGGGTTTCAATCGGTCCATTAAGGCATTTATCTTGTTACGCCAGTCAATGTTCTTTACGCGCTTCAAGAGAGGCGCAATATCCTTCCCCATAATCATATAGGCAAGAATCAAAATAGCAATTGTCATTAACATATTATTTCATATTTTGTTGTTTATGAAATAGAGTATGCTGTTCCCTTCCATCTATCTTTTCCCTGTCTGATTTTTTTGAGGGAGGGATAAGATAGTTTAATACGGCATTCCAGTCTGGGAATTTTTCCGAGCCAAATTCGAGCCATTCCCCTTGAAACTCGCGTGTGCCGTTTTTATCTCGGTCGTCTATCAAAATATCTCCATTACACAAATTCTTGTGGTGAGAGAAAATCACCTTTTCATGAAATACATCATCCAAATATTTCGTTACCCATTCCACCTTGTCTCCCCAGGCAGAAGGATTCTTCCAGGGAGCAGACGAGAGAATATAACAGTCGTAATGTTCATTCAGCAGGTGAACAGCATTTACAGCTCCCTGTATGGGCCGCATCATTTTGAA
Source organism: uncultured Alistipes sp. (assembly GCA_949296295.1). Taxonomy (GTDB): domain Bacteria; phylum Bacteroidota; class Bacteroidia; order Bacteroidales; family Rikenellaceae; genus CASDZK01. The sequence continues at coordinate 28,692 of CASFOM010000124.1, forward strand.
TAATCCGGGAATTTCATCATAGCGCCCTTCGTATTCCTTGAGCGTTGATTCATTCTGGCGGATAACTGCAGAGTCAAAATCCACGAGTACTCCGTCCATATCCACATATAGTCTTTTCTTTCTTATAGCGGAATTTTTCTCATGTATATTATAGTTGTCGCGTATCCCGGTGAGAA